>JBEKEW010000053.1:0-7989 GCA_050013635.1 Thermoplasmata archaeon
GATCGTCGACGGGAAGAAGGTCCTCATGTTCTGCTCGAACAACTACCTCGGGCTCAGCAACCATCCCGCGCTCAAAGAAGCGGCGTTGGACGCGGTGCGCACGCACGGAGCCGGTTCCGGCTCGGTACGGCCGATCGCGGGGAACATGGACCTCCATGTGGAGCTCGAGCGTCGGCTGGCCCGGTTCAAACGGGCCGAGGCGTCCCTCGTCTACCAGACCGGTTTCGCCGCGAATGCCGGCCTCATCCCCCAGCTCGTGGGGGAGGGGGATCTCGTCGTGAGCGACGAGCTCAACCACGGCAGCATCATTGACGGCGTTCGCCTGTCCCGTGCCGAGCGCGCCGTCTACAAGCACACCGACCCCGCCGACCTCGAGCGGGTGCTGCTCGAGGCCGAACGCCACTCCCCTGCCTACCGCCGGGTGCTCATCATCACGGACGGGGTGTTTTCCATGGACGGCGACATCGCCCCTCTCGACAAGAGCGCTGCCCTCGGTGCGGCCCACGGCGCGATGGTCTACGTGGACGACGCCCACGGTGAGGGCGTCCTGGGGGAGGGAGGACGGGGGATCGTCTCCCATTTTCATCTATCGCGGGACCAGGTCCAGGTGGAGATGGGCACGTTCTCGAAGGCGTTCGGGGTGGTGGGAGGACACGTCTCGGGCTCCCGGGACCTGGTGAACTTCGCCTACAACAAGTCCCGGACCTGGCTCCTGAGCGGCTCGCACCCGCCGGCCGTGGCGGCGGCCTGTCTAGCCGCCATCGATGTGCTCGAGCGGGAGCCTCAACACGTCCGCCGCCTGTGGGACCATACCCGCCGTTTCAAGAAGGCGATGACCGACCTGGGGTTCGACATCGGCCGCAGCGAGACACCGATCACCCCGGTGATCGTGGGGGAGAGTAGCCTCGCCCAGCGTCTCAGCCAACGCCTGTTCGACCTGGGGGTCTTTGCCCTGCCCATCGTCTACCCCATGGTAGCGAAGGACCGGGCGCGGATCCGTACGATCATGAACGCAGCCCTGACCGCCGAGGACGTTCAGTTCGCGATCTCCGCTTTCGAAAAGGCCGGAAGGGAACTGGCTATCACTTGAGCGACCCGGGGAGGCCCCCCCTCGCCCTCGTGCATCGAACGATCCCACCTTAGGCTCGACCCATCGGAAGGCCTCCGGTGGGGACTCCGGGCCCCTGAGCCGAAGCGGCCCTCGGAGCCGACGAGCCGGCCCGACTCACGCCGCCGAACTCCCTACTGCCCGAACGGATGGACATGGGGGTTCTCCACGCAAGGGGGATCGGACACCTGTACCTGTTCACCGAGATGGCGCGATGGACGGCCCAAGCCTGGGGGCGGCCGCGCCGACGGGAGTGATACCTACGGAGGAGGCTCCTTGTCGCTCGTTCTTGACCCGGTGGGGCTCCCCGCATCCTCGCTACGGCTCCCCGGTGGTCTTCGGCGCATGATCCGGACCGACACGACCCCCACGACCACGACGATGACGACCGCGATGGCGACCCACGCCCACCACGGGATCGGGGACGAACTGCTGGTCGAGCTGAAAGCGATCGTCGAGGGCGTCGCCCCTCCCTGCACCGTCAGACCGCCGGTCGATGGCGAGGGCGTGTACCCAGACACTCCACCCACGGTGAAGGCATACGTCGCGTTGGGTTCGTAGAACGTGATCGTCGTCGACGTCGAGTTCTTCGTCGTCCCGCCGAGCGTCACCGACCAACTCGTCCCGCTCCCCAACCCCGTTTCCGTAAACGTCACGGCATACGCCGCTACAAACGCGACCGGTACCGGCGGCGGCGCCGCTCCGCTCACGGTCAGGGCACTCGGCGGTATCCCGGACGCCCACGATGGGTCGGACGACCCCACGGTGTACGTCCAGGTCCCGTTCGGCAGCGAGAAAGTGATCGTGGTCCCGTTGCCCGAGTAAGAGAGCGTCACCACTCCGTTGGTGCCCACGCCCACGGCGGCCTCGGACGATGGGGTCCCGGTCACGTTCACATACCAGACCGTCCCCGGCGGCAGGGTGCCCACCGTTGGGGCCAGCGCGTCCGTCGCAAGGAACGCCCGATCCACCTGCGCGGAGCTCGGGGTGTCGCACCCCACGCAGAACGTCACCGGATACACCTGAAGGAACAAGAAACCCACGGATACCGCGGCCCCGGCCACCGTCACGATGCCCGTGTCCGGTACCACCCCCCACGACGAGCTCGACGACTTGACCGTGTAGAAATACGCCCCGCTCGGCTCGGTGAACGAGACCGAGGAGGACGTTGAGCTCACCGTTCCCCCGTTCAGTGTCACCGACCAGCTCGTTCCCTTCGGGATCCCTCCTTCCATGAACGTCACCGCGTACGCGCTCACGGTGGTCACCGTGAACGGTACCAACGGGGTCGGGACATCGGTCGCGAAATCGTCCCCCTGCACGTTGTAGCTACCCGCCGACAGGCTCGGCACCGCGAACGTGCACACGAACCCGCCCAAAGCGGTCGTCGTGATCGCGGTCCCCGTGAAGATACACGGCCCGCCCGACACGCCGATCGGCGTCTGGAGCGCCCCGCCGAAGACGACTTCCGCTCCCGACGATACGCTGAACCCGGTACCCGTTACGGTGTACGTCGCGCCCACCGAGCCCTGTGACGGGTTCACCGTGATCGCCGGGCTCAACACCCAGAAGAACGTGGACACGTCTAAGTCGGTCTGGAAATCGTTCGCCACCAAGGTGTACCTTCCGGCCGATACGCTCGGCACCGCGAACGCGCACACGAACCCGCCCTCGTCGGTCGTCGTGATCGCGGTCCCCCTGAAGACGCAGGACCCGCCCGACACGCCCGTCGGCGTCTGGAGCGAGCCGGGGGCGCCGAAGAAGAGCTCCGCTCCCGACGATATGCTGAACCCGGTGCCCGTCACCGTGTAGGCCGAACCCACCGGGCCTTGCGATGGGCTCACCGTGATCGCCGGATTCACCAACGTTACCGTGAACGTAACGAACGAGGAGACGACGCCGCTCGGCCCATCCTCTCCGTAAAGGTAGTAGGTTCCCGCCGACACGTTCGGCACCGTGAACGTGCATACGAACCCACCGGAAGCCGTCGTCGCGATCGAGTTCCCGGTGAAGACGCACGACCCGCCCGACACTCCCGTTGGCGTCTGGAACGTGGTGGGGTAGATCATGACGACATGCGCTTCCGACGATACGCTGAACCCGGTGCCCGTCACCGTGTAGGCCGAGCCCACCGAGCCTTGCAACGGGTTCACCGTGATCGCCGGATTCACCGCGACCGTGAACGTCCCCGTGGCCGTTTGGCCCCCCACGTCGGTTGCGGTCACGGTCGTCCCCGACGTCCCGCTCGGCACTGCGAATGCGCAGCTGAACGCCCCCGTCCCGTCCGCGATGAGCGAGCCGCTCGTACAGGCCGTGAAGATGACGATCCCCTCGACAATCGTGACGGAGTCGAAGACCAGCGACGCCACCGGTATCAACACCGAGAAGCCCGTCCCCGACACCGTCACTGTCGACCCCACGGGACCCCGAGTCGGGCTCAGCGTGATCGCGGGCGTCGTCACCGCGAACGTCGCCGTCGCGGTTTGGTCGCCCGCGTCCATCGCCGTGACCGTGGTCCCCGATGTCCCGCCCGGTACCGCGAACGTACAGCTGAACGCCCCCGTCCCGCCCGTCGTGAGCGAACCGGTCGTGCAGGCGGCCATCGTCACGGAGTCGAATACCAGCGAGTGCAGCGCCGTCGAAACCGAGAAGCCCGCCCCCGACACCGTCACGCTCGATCCCACGGGCCCCTGGGTCGGGCTGACCGTGATCGCGGGACTCGCCGTTGCCGTGAACGTTACCGAGACCATCGGCGGCGCTGCCCCGTTCACCGTCACACTCCCCGTAGACGTTCCTACCGTGATGTGGTAGCCCGGCGTGTTCCCCCACACGTAACTGAACGTCCCGTTCCCGATCTGGAACGTCATCGAGGTCGTCGTTCCAGCAATCGCCCCGGAGGTGTTCCCGTTCAAGCTCACCGACCACGTCCTTCCGCTCGGGATCCCGTTCTCCGTGAACGTCACCGCGTACGTCTCCCGCGTGAACGTCACCAAGACCGGCGGCGGTGCCGTCCCCTCCACCGTCACCATGCCTGCGTACGCGTTGGCCCGCCAACCCGCCACGTTCGATACGTTGTAGTTGAACGTCCCGTTCCCGATCTGGAAGGTGATCGTGCTGCTCGTCGTCCACGCGCTCGTGCTCCCGTTCAGCGTCACCGCCCACGCCCGACCTGTCAGGCCCGTCTCCGTGAACGTTACCGCGTACGTGAACGATCCCGGGCGCCAGGTCACCGTGACCGAGATCGCGGCGCCGCTCACCGTGACCGTACCTGTGTACGCGTCCGGCCGCCAACCGGCCACGCTCGACACGTTGTAGCTGAACGTCCCGTTCCCGATATGGAACGTGAGCGTCGCCCCCGTCGTCCGCGCGCTCGTGTTCCCGTTCAGCGTCACCGCCCACGCTTGGCCCGTTAGACCCGTCTCGGTGAACGTCACCGCGTACGTCATGCGGGTCCAGGACACCGTCACCGACACCGCCGCCCCGCGTACGGTCACCGTACTCGCGTACGCGTTCGCCCGCCAACCCGCCACGTTCGATACGTTGTAGTTGAACGTCCCGTTCCCGATCTGGAAGGTGATCGTACTGCTCGTCGTCCGCGCGCTCGTGTTCCCGTTCAGCGTCACCGCCCAGGCCTGACCCGCAAGGCCCGTCTCCGTGAACGCCACACCGTACGTTAACGAACCCCGGGTCCAAGCCACCGTGACCGAGACCGCGGCACCACTCACCGTGACCGTACCCGTGTACGCACCCGGGCGCCAACCCGCCACGTTCGATACGTTGTAGTTGAACGTCCCGTTCCCGATCTGGAAGGTGATCGTGCTGCTCGTGGTCCGCGCGCTCGTGTTCCCGTTCAGCGTCACCGCCCACGCTTGGCCCGTCAGACCCGTCTCCCCGAACGCCACCGCGTACGTCACGTGCGTGAAGGTCACCGATACCGGCGGGGGCGCCGCCCCGTTCACCCTCACGCTCCCCGAATACGTCCCCGTCGTAATGTGGTAGCCCGGCGTGTTCCCCCAGGCGTAGCTGAACGTTCCGTTCCCGACCTCGAACGCAATCGCCGTCGTCGTACCATTGAACACTCCGGAACTGTTCCCGTTCAAACTCACGGACCACGTCAGACCGCTCGGAATCCCGCTCTCCGTGAACGCGACGAGGTACGTCACCTGCGTGAAGGTCACCGATACCGTCGCCGGTGCCGCCCCGTGCACCGTCACCGTGCCCGTGTACGCATTCGCCCGCCAACCCGCTACGTTCGATACGTTGTAGTCGAACGTCCCGTTCCCGATCTGGAAGATGATCGCGCTGCTCGTCGTCCGCGCGCTCGTGTTCCCATTCAGCGTCACCGCCCACGCCGGCCCCGTCAGACCCGTCTCCGTGAACGTCACCGCGTACGTCGTCAGTGGCGTTACCGTGAACTGGCCCGAGACGGGCGTCGTCACCGAGGTGATGAAGTTCTGTGACGACGCTTCGTAGACGTCGGCATACCACGTCCCGGTCGCATGGTACATGGTGAAGGTCGAGCTGTACGCTCCCGCCCCGTTCGTCGCAAACGTCGCGACGATCCCTCCGCCCTGCTCCCCCTGGAGGTCGTCGAAATACATCACATAGGTCGTGCTCGGCGCCAGGCCGCTCGCGGTCAGCGTGATCCGGGTGCCCGTGGGGCCCGAGATCGGACTGATCGTCACGCTCGCCGTCGTTCCATCGAAGATCGTGGAAGTGATGAAGTTCCCCGAGGCGCTCTCGGACGTGTTCACGGAGTAGCTGTGGCCGGCGCTCACGGTGGCCGGGGCCGCGAACTGGCACGACGTGCCCGTCATCGCCCCGCCCGCGTCCGAGGTGCAGACGAAGGCCTCCAAATCGATCGTGATCGTGTACCGCGTGCTCGGGGCGAGGCCCGTCGCCGTAAATGTGATCTCGGTCTTCGCGGGCCCGGAGGTTGGAGAGACCGTCAGCACCGGCGTCGTGACCGTGAACGAACTCGATGCGCTCGTGATGTAGGTGCCCGAGGCATGCTCAAAGAGGTCCACGGAGTAGGGAGCTGCAGCGACGCCGGCCACGCGGAACTGGCAGCCACTGAGGGCCCCCGTCCCGCCGGTCGTGCATCGGAACTCGAAGTAGAGCGCCGTTCCGGGAGTCGTATCGAAGTAGATGTCGTAGGCGGTGTCCGGTGCGAGGCCGGTCGCCGTGACCGCGAGCGTGGTACCCACCGGGCCCGAGATCGGACTGATCGTCACGCCGAGCCCTGTCACCGTAAAATCTCCCGACGCGGGCGTGGTCGCCGGCGTGATTAGGTAATAGAAATCCGCCTGGAAGACGAACACGTCGACGGGGTAGGCGCCGGGAGTCTCGCTCGGGACCGTAAAGCCGCAGGAGAAATCTCCGGAACTGTCGGCCTGGATGAAGGTCTCGAAGAACGTACAGTCGGCTCCCCCCGTCGGCGTGAGGTAGTTCGCGGCCCCGTTGAAGCTCATCTTGTAGTCGTATAGGTTGGGCACTAGCCCGCTCGCGCTGAGAGTAAAGGCACTCCCCACCGTACCCGAGGACGGGCTCAACACCGCGAGCGGGGTGGTCACGGTGAACTGCGTCGCCGGGCTCGGGGGAAGGATAGTGAGAATGAACCGCCCGGACCATTGCTCGAAGAGGTCGGCGTAGTAGGGTCCCGCGGTGATGGAGGGGACAAAGAACCCTCCCCCAAATTCTCCTTCCGCCGTGGTCTCGAAGGAATCAACCTCGGTCTGTTCCACTCCCTGGTGCGTATCGAGGTAGATGTCGTAATTGGTGTTTGCCGCGAGAAGGTCGCCGCCGCCGAGTTCGACCAGAGTATTCGGGGGACCCTGGGAAGCAGCGAGGCCTATGTTCGGCGAGGTCACCCCGAACGTGCTCGATGCGCTGACCGTGCCGGTCGCGATCGTGCTCACGGCGACGCTGTAGGATTGACCGGTCGTGACGGAAGGCACCGTCATCGCGCACACAAACCCTCCTCCTGCGCCCACGCTGCCGCCACTGGTACAGGTATACGAGTTCCCTCCGAAGATCGGTGTAACGGCGTTGCCCGTTGTGAATCCGGTGCCCGTGAGATTGAGCGTAGTTCCGACGGGCCCGCTCGCCGGGCTGAATGTGAGAGCTGCGATCGTCTCAAGTCGGAGGGCCGGCTCGCCGGCGTGGCCCGCCATTGCGCTCGTCGCGGAGGGATTCGCCACCCCGATCGCCGACGGGGCCCCGCTAGCGCGGGCGTCTCCGGGATGGGAAGAGTTCCCCGTAGCGAAGCCGCTTGCGGGGACGAGGAGAACGGACGCCAGCAATAGGAGGCCGAGGAAGACCGAGATCGTTACGGAGGTGACCCCTCGACGCCGACGCGTCGGCGTGTGTAGGCGCAGCATGTCTAAGTGTAGCACTGCTATTATGTCAAACTATGGGCCGCTCCAGGTGCCTGTAGTCGCCTTTTGCCCTTACGAGCTCACCCGGCTCCGGAGATCGTCCCAGGTATCGCGAGCCCATTCGGTACCATTCTCGCGGGTGAGTCTCCGCGGCCGACTCTTCAAGCTAGGCGATGATGGACACGGGGGGTTCTACAAGTAAAAAGGGTTGGACACTCCTTACTCCTGACGTAAAATGGAAAGGCATACTTAATCTCATCTACGCCTACTCGCGCCAGCCCTCTGACGAAGAGTGTCGGCGACGCGGAAGGCTACTCCATGCTGGGCGCAGAGCAGCGATCGGGCCATCCGGCGACCGGCGCGTCGTGCGTGCGCCGCCCCTTGCGAGCCACCCGGTCCTCGACGAGGGTCGCGGCCCACAAGCGTCGGCGCGTCCGAGCGAGGCTAGTGGACTCATACCTAAGGAAAGGATGCTGGGGGTTGCTGCTCGGCGTCGTTGTCATG
>JBEKEW010000054.1:0-7935 GCA_050013635.1 Thermoplasmata archaeon
CGCACGCTCACCCCCTTCGCCCGGATGTGCTGGCGCAAGGCGACCCCACATCTGGAGCCGGTGCGGCCCGGCCGCGGGCGAGGGTTCACGAGCGGCGATATCCCCGAGCTAAGCCGCGAGGAACAGCTCGATCGGGAGCTAAAGCGTTCGTTGCCCTAGGGGACCGGCTGCCGCAGCGCGGTGCTCGCGAGCGCGTCGACGACCTCGTTCGCGTCGTTCGGCATCGGAACCCGCCGGTACTCGATGCCGAGCGATTCGGCGTACTCCCGGACCACGACGTCGAGGTCGTACAACACTTCCAGATGATCGAAGGCGAAGCCTACGCTGGCGATGAGTTGCGTACGGGCCCCCCGCTCCTTCCACCCGGTCATGACCTCCTCGATCAGAGGTCCCAGCCACGGCTCCGTGGTGTTCCCCGGGCTTTGGTAGGTAAACGACCATCGATCCAGCGTCGCCGAACGGGCGATCTCCCCTGCGGTCGCTCGGACCAGCTCGGGATACGGGTCGCCGCGGTCGCGGAACCGTTGGGGGAGGCTATGGGCCGAGAGCAGCACGCACCGCTGCCGATCCGCGATCCGCTCCAGTTCGGCCCGGATCGCACGCACCCAGTACCCGATCCAGTTCGGATCGAGATGCCAGCCCCCCCGCACGTCCACCTCGATGGGGGTCGAGGCGGCCCGGATCCCTTCGGCCACGCCGACGCGGTACGGTTCCATGATCCAGATTGAAGCGTACGGTGACAGGGGCACCGCGACGAGGTGGCGGAAGCCGTCCCGCGCGGCCTCGGGGATCACGGTCGCGATGTTCGGCGCCCAGTGCTTCGTCGCGAGGTAGACCCGGGCCCCCGGGCGCTCGCGTTGAAGACGCAGTTCCAGCTTCTTCCGAACGGAAGCCGTGATCCGGTTCTGAGGGGACCACCCGATAAGCTCGTACCGGCGGATGTACTCCTGCACCAGGGCCGCGTCGGGGGTCGCGCCGTGCATCACCTCCGTGAGGTACCCCTTCAGATCCTCAGGTCCACTGGGACTGCCGTAGGCCATGAGGAGGACGCCGAGCGGCTCCTTGGCCCGGGCCCCCCTCATGCGACCCCTTCCCCATCCCCCGCGGAATGGACGAACTCGACGAGCTCCTCCACGCGAACGGGGTCGGTGGTCGGAAGCACCCCGTGGCCTAAGTTAAAGACGTGCGAACGGCCGTCCGGGATCTCGTCCAGGACCCGACGGGCCGCGGCCCGCAGGGTCGTCGCGTCGCCGAGAAGGGCCCCCGGATCGAGGTTGCCCTGTAACGCCAGATCGGGCCCGACCCGCTTCCGGACGCGGCCCAGCGATTCGCGCCAGTCGACCCCGAGCGCGGTCGCGCCGAGGTCCGCGAACTGCTCGAGGAGGTGTGCGGAGCCCGTCGAGAAGTAGATCATGGGGAGCTTCAGGGGCTCGAGGGCGTCGAACAGCTGGCGCAGCCGCTCCGCGAGGTGCTCGGCGAAGACGCGATCGCTCACCGTACCGACCCAGGTGTCGAACAGCTGCAGCGCGGCGGCGCCGGCGCGGGCCTGCATGCGCAGGTAGTCGATGGTCATCTCCGTGAGCCGGTCGAGCAGGAGATCGAACCCGGCGGCGTCCCGGTAGAGGAAACGCTTCGTCTCGGCGTACTCCCGCGAGGCCCCGCCTTCGATGAGGTAGGAAGCGAGGGTGAACGGACCTCCGGCGAACCCGATGATGGGCCGCTCGGTCTCGAGCTCCCGGAACCGTCGGATCGCACCGCCGACGAACCCGACGCTCTTCTCGGCGTCGAACTCGGTGAGGGCCTCGACCTGGGCCCGGGTGCGGATCGGGTGCGGGATCACGGGCCCGACACCTGGGTCGATCGAGAAATCGATCCCGAGGCCGGCGTACGGGAGCGTGATGTCCGCGTAGACGACCGCGGCATCGAGGTCGAACCGGCGCAGCGGCTCGAGCGTGACCTCGGCCGCGAGCTCGGGGGTCCGGGCGAGTTCGAGGATCGTATGGCGCTCCCGCAGCGCCCGGTACCCGGGCAGGTAGCGACCGGCTTGGCGCATCAGCCAGATCGGCCGGCGGTCGACCTCCTCTCCACGGAGCGCGCGCAGGACGCGGTCGCGCATCAGGGCCTTCGACGGGTCACCGCAGCGAAGGCGGCGGCGAAGCGCGGCCGCGCCCATGCGACATCCCGATCCCCGACCGCCGCGGAGACGAACGTCGTCTCGAGCGCGGACGGTGGCAGCGAGATCCCCCGGTCCAGGGCGGCATGGAAGAACCGGGCGTAGCGTCGCCGGTCGAACGCGCGGGTGTCGTCAAAGTTCCGGATCGGTCCCTGCGCGAAGAACAGACCGAGCATCGAGCCGGCCCGCTGGATCGTGAACGGGGCGACGCCGGCCTCCGCGGCGCCGTCGAGGAGCGTCCGCTCCAGGGCGGCGCCGGAGCGTTCGAGCGACCGGTACACGGGCGCCGACAGTGCCTCCAGGGTCGCGATCCCGGCCGCCATGGCCACCGGATTGCCCGCGAGTGTCCCCGCCTGGTAGACGGGACCCAGCGGGGCGACCGTCTCCATGACGTCGCGGCGGCCTCCGTACGCTCCGATCGGCATCCCACCACCGATGATCTTCCCGAGCGTGACGAGGTCCGGGACGAGCCCAAGCGCGGGAGCGGCAAGCCCGCGACGGAGTCGGAAGCCGGTGATCACCTCGTCCGCGATCGAGAGCGCACCCGATCGACGGCAGTGTCGGCCGATCGCGGCGAGGAACCCGGGCTCCGGGGGAACGACGCCCATGTTGGCGGCGATCGGCTCGACGATCACGGCGGCGGTCCGATCCCCCCAGCGCTCGAACCACGCTCCGAGCGCGTCCACATCGTTGTACGGGAGGACCTGCGTCTCGCCAACGATCGACCGCGGGACCCCCGCGGAGTCCGGCCGGGTCGCGCTCGCGACGCCGGAACCGGCGCGGGCGAGCAGGCCGTCGGAGTGGCCGTGGTAGCCGCCCTCGAACTTCACGATCCGACTTCGCCCGGTGAACCCCCGCGCGACGCGCAGCGCGCTCATCGTGGCCTCGGTCCCCGAGGAGACGAACCGGATCCGCTCGATCGCAGGGGCGGCCCGCCGGATCCGCTCCGCGAGCTCGTGCTCCAGCGGCGACGGGGCCCCGAAGGAGAGTCCGAGGGCCGCCGCCCGGCGGACCGCCCGGACCACCGACGGTGGTGCCGCTCCGAGGATGTTCGCCCCCCAGGAACCGACGAGGTCGAGGTAGCGTGCGCCGTCGACGTCCGTCAACCATGCGCCCCGGCCGCGCACAAAGAAGACCGGGGTCCCGCCGACGGCACCGAAGGAACGGACCGGGCTGTCGACCCCCCCGACCAGCGAGCGCTCGGCCCGACGGAACAGGGCCCGGGACCGTGGCCCGGGCGCGGGGCTCACGGGATCCCCTCAGCGAGCTCGATCATCCGGCGGGGCGTGACCCGCAGGCCCGTAAAGATCGGGGTCTCGAGCAACGTATACCGGCTCGCCTCGGTCGGTCGGAGGTCCGCGACGAGATCGAGGAACTCGGCCGGCGAATCGGCTTCGAAGGAGAGGATGAACTCCATATCGTCCAGGCCGAAGGAGTACCCCGTGTGGATCTGCACCTTAGGGTACTTGTGACCGATGCGGAAGTGCTCGCCCATGATGCGGCGGCGCTCTTCGAACGGGAGCCCGTACCACTCGCGCCGCTTGATGAAGGGGTAGACGAACAGGTACGGGAGATCGGCCGGCCGTCGGCGGGTCGAGCCTCCCTCCGGGCCGGTGTGGGCGTGCTCTCCCAGGTACTCGGAGCGACGGGCCATCCCGAGGTACGAGTATCTCGTGTCGAGGTACCCGCCCATCGGGGTCCCGAACAGGCGGGCGTGCCATTCCTGGATCCGGTCCAGGTCCGGGGAGATCATCCAGACGAGCATCTCGACGTCGGACTTCGTCCCCACGAGCGAGTACGTGCGAACGATCCCCCCTTCGGGGGGGGACTCGAGCACGCGTTGGAGCTGGGCGCTCCCACGCTCGCGTAGGCGCGCGGGCCGCCTCCGCCACTCCGGTCGCAGGTGGAGGAGCGTGTACTTGACGAAGTCCCTCGGCTCCGAGTCGGGCGGGCCGGCGGGGGCTTCCGTCATCGACCCTCTCGAGACCAGCGAGCGAGATCCCGCGCGAAGTACGTGATCATCAGGTCGGCGCCGGCCCGGTGGATCGCGTGCATCGTTTCGGTGACCGCCGCCCGCTCCTCCAGCCAGCCTCGATCGGCCGCCGCGCGGATCATGGCGTACTCCCCGCTGACCTGGTAGGCGGCGATCGGGTGCGGGAACTCCGGACGGGCCCGTGCGATCACGTCGAGGGCCGGGAGCGCCGGCTTGACGATGAGAACGTCCGCACCCTCCTCCGCATCCAGCTCGAGCTCCTGGAGCGCCTCGCGGCCGTTCCGAGGGTCCAACTGGTATCCCCGGCGGTCTCCGAACGAGGGGGTCGAATCCGCCGCCTCCCGGAACGGTCCGTAGAACGCCGAGGCGAACTTGGCCGCGTACGCCGCGATCCCGGTGGCGTCGAACCCCGCGGCGTCGAGCGCGGCCCGGATCCCGGCGACCTGATGGTCCATCATCGCGCTCGGGGCCACGAAGTCGGCTCCGGCGCGCGCGTGCGCGACCGAGATGCGACCGAGGCGCTCGACGGTGGCGTCGTTGTCGATCTCCTTCCCCCGGAGGATGCCGCAGTGGCCGTGCTGCGTGTACGAGCACAGACAGACGTCCGTCCAGATCACCAGATCCGGCGCGGCCCGCCGGATCGAGCGTATCGCCCGCACCACGCTCGAGTCCGCGGCCCACGCCTCGTGTCCGTCAACCTCCTTGCGCCGCGGAAGACCGAAGAGGAGGACCGCTGGGATCCCCTCCCGGACCAGCTCCTTCGCGAGCGCCCCCACCGTATCGGTACCGTAGCGTAGGAGCCCGGGAAGGGAGGGGATCGGCTCCGGTCGCCCGGCCGCGGGTCGCAGGAAGACCGGATAGACGAGCCGGGCCGGGGACCCCCGGATCTCAGCGAACAGGTCGCGGACCGAGGGGGTCGTTCGCAAACGACGCATCCGACGGGGGGATGAGGCCGTCGACCGAGGGGTACGGGGATGGACGTCAGGACGTCGCATGAGCAAGGACTCCAAGGAGGTAGGGGGTAAAGCGTTGCACCGAAGCGGACGGAGCGACCCCGATCCGGCGCAGGCCATGACCCCGGGCGGCCGCCGCCGTACGCGGCCCGAGCACGACCCACTGCGCCGCTCGCGCGAGGTGGTCGAAGGTGGGTCGATCCACCATCGCGCGGAAGTGCGTGATCGCCGACGGGCTCGTGGCGATGACGACCGCAGCGGCCCGCGCCGACGAACGTTCCCGGGGAGAGAGCCTCGGCCCGGCACGCACCCGGTAAGCAATCAGATCGAGGACGCGGTGCCCGTCCGCCTTGAGCGACCGGGCGAGCGCCGGCCCGGCCCGGTCCGATCGGGGGCAGACGATCCGTCGTTGTCGTCCGGCCAGCGCTCGACGCAACGGTTCGGCCCCTTCGGCCCTCGCACGTCGCACCCGACGTACCCCGGCGAGACGGAGGGCCCGAGCGGTCTCAGGACCGACGGCCCAGAACTCCACCTCCGGCTCGCGGAGTCGACCGTGGCGGCGGAGCGGACGGACGAACGCCGTGACCGCCGCCCGGCTCGATAGGGCCACGGTGTCGTACGGACCGAACCGGTCCAGATGCTGTGCGAGGAGCCCGGGGGGCGAGCCGGAGGCCACCACGGCGTCCAGGCGCACCAGTCGGATTCCCCGCCGACCCAACCTCCTCCCTAGGGTCGGCAGCGTTGACGCCGAGGAGAGCAGCAACACGGTCGGGCGGGGTCGACGAACCGGCATGTGCGTTCCTCACCGCGGCGATTGCGCCAGCAGCTCCCGCGCGCCCGCGGCGCGGAGGGACCGACCGACCTGTCGCCCGAGGTGCCCCGCGTTCGCGAGGGAATCGCTGCCACTCGCCGCGAGCCCGATCGTCCCGTCCGGAGAGAGCACCTCCGCCCGCAGGACCAGCCGGCGTTCGTGGACGCGGGCGAGCGCCCCGAGCGGCAGGTGGCAATCTCCCCCCAACGTCGCGGCGAGCTCACGCTCGGCCGTCACGGCCGCGCGTGCGTTGGGCGAATCGATCGTTCCGGCGAGGCGACGGACGCGACGGTCCTCGCGTCGTCCCTCGAGCGCGAGCGCCCCCTGCCCCGGGGCCGGGAGGAACCGACCCACGGGCAGGACGTACGAGATCTCCGCCTGTCGACCCAGCCGCGAGATCCCGGAGACGGCGAGCGCGACCGCATCGACGGATTGCGAACGCACGAGTCCGATCCGGGTGTCCACGTTCCCCCGGACCTCCACCACCTCCAGGTCCGGTCGCCAGCGCAGCAGCTGCGCCCGGCGTCGCAGGCTGCTCGATCCGACGCGGGCTCGCAGCGGGAGGCGCCCGCCCCGCAGGACGTGACGCGCGACCAGACAGTCCCGGACGTCCGCGCGGGGTGGGTAGGCGAAGATCGTGAACTGCGAGGGCGTCCGGGCCGGGAGGTCCTTCGCGCTGTGGACCGCGAGATCGATCCGGTCCCGGGAGAGCATCTCCTCGAAGATTCCCGTGAAGTCCAAGGGAGCCACCGTCGAACGTTCCCGGTCGCCCGCGCTGTCGAGCGCGACCAGTTCGAAGGTCGCGCTCGGATCGGCGTGTCGGAGACGTCCGAGCACGAGCGCGGTCTGCGCGCGGGCGAGCGCGCTCCGCCGCGTCCCGACACGGATCGGGGTCGTCACGGCGCGTCGGGATCGATATGATACAGTTCGAGCGCGAAGCGACGTAGCCGGTCTCCCTCGGGGCCGCTGGGGAGCGCCCGCACCCGCTCGGCGGGGCCCCGCAAAAGGCTCGTCACGAGCCGGCGGGTGAGCCGCTCGACCGCCTCCTGCTGCTCCGAGGTCAGGGGGCCGAGGAACGGGAGCGCGGTGGCGAGCTCGGAGGACCGGACGGCCTCCCCGTGCCGCCAGAGCGCGTCGACCCACGGCTCGAGCAGGGCCCGTTCGAGTCGGAGCCAGGAACGTTGCGCGAGCTCGGCGACCCGAAGCTCGAGCGGTCCGATATCCGCGGGACGCGTGGTGTCGGAGCGAAGGTCCTCGAGATCCAAAAGCCGGACCCGAGGATGCGTACGGACCCCGGGGTCCACGTTGCGCGGAACCCCAAGGTCGATGATCAGGAGCGGCCCCGGGGGGTCTCCGAGATCGTCCACCCGAAGGATGCGCCCCGCCGACTTTGCGGCCGTCACGACGACATCGGAGAGAGGAATCTCCTCCGCGAGATGGTCCACGCTCGCGGCGCGCGCGCCGGTGGACCGAAGGAACTCCTCGGCGGGAGGTGCGGACCGGTAGAGCAGGGTGACCCGCGCGTACGATCCGAGGGCCTCCGCGAGTTGCCGACCCACGACGCCGGCTCCGATCACGACCACACGGGGGAACGGTCGGGCGACCTCCTCGAGCAGACGCGAGGCTGCGATTGCCGCGATCGAGCGAGGGGCTGGAACGTGAGGGGAGGTCGTCGCGGCGGCCTCGACGGCCGAGGTGAGGACCTCCCTCAGGACGGGTCGGGGGTATCGACTCCGAACCGTGTGAACCGCACGCCGCACCTGCTCGCGCACCTCTCGTTCGCCGACCGCCAACGATTCGAGACCCGCGCTGACCCGGTGGAGGTGGAGGACCGCCTCCCGATCTCGGCGCAGCGACCAAGCGCCGGGGGGCCCCGGCAGGACGTCCTGCCACGACCCAATAGCCTCTGGGGATCGTACCAACAGCACGAGCTCGACCCGGTGGCAGGTCCGGAGCACCGCGACCTCCTCGGTCCCGGGCGTCGTCGACCAGACCCGCTCGACCC
>JBEKEW010000055.1:0-7888 GCA_050013635.1 Thermoplasmata archaeon
GTGTTCGTCGACCGTACGGGCCGCTACGTACCGGGCGAGGAGATCCTGACCCTGCTCGCGCGCGAGGCGGTCCTGCGGCACGGCGGGGGGATCGTCGTCACGCCGGTCACCGCGCCGGACTCGGTCGAAGAGGCCGTCCGGCCGCTCGGTGGGGAGGTCGTCTACACCCGGGTCGGGAGCCCGAACGTGACCCGCGAGATGCTCGCTCGCCACGCGGTGATCGGCGGCGAGGAGAACGGCGGCCTGATCTTCCCGGAGTTCCAGCTCGCCCGCGACGGGGCGATGACCGCCGCCTTCGTTCTCGATCTGATGGCCCGTCGGGGGGAGCCGCTCGATCTCCTGCTCGAAACGGTCCCGCGCCACGTGCTGCTCAAGGAACGGATCCCGTGCCCGCTCGACCGTCGGGAGGCGATCGTCCGGGGGTTCGCCGACCGCCTGGGTCCGAGCGCCCGGCGGGTGGTCACGATCGATGGCGTCAAGATCTATCGGGACGACGGCTGGCTTCTCCTGAGGCCGAGCGGGACCGAGCCCCTGCTGCGCCTCTTCGTCGATGCGAAGACCCCGCAGCGAGCACGCCAGCTGGCCGACGAGGGGCTCGCGGCGGTACGCGCCGCGATGGACGCGTAGGGCGCGGCTCAGCGGATCAGCGGCCCGATCACGACCAGCCCGACGAGCAGGAGGACGAAGACGGCGAACGTGACCCGGGCGATCACGACCTCGCCGTTCCTCTGGAAGAAGTAGAAGCCGGCGAGGACCCGGGCGATGGGGACGGCGAGGAGGGCGAGGATGCCGAGCGTCAGGTACGCTTCGGGGGCCCACGACGCCAACCCGCCGGCGAGCCCCGGAAGAGAGAGATAGCCCGCGATCGGGTTGGCGGCGATCACCGTGGTGGAGTCGACCCCCGGGTTCTCGATCCCGAACGCGACGAGCGCCCCGAAGAGGATGACGAGGGCGATCCCGAGCCCGACCCGCAGCACGCGGGTCATCGTTGCGTACGCGGCCGGCGGAAGCGGGTGCAGGTAGATCGGGCCCCGGACGGTCGAGCGCGTCTCGTTCACGGACCCCCCAGTGCCTGGACGATCAGCTCGATCGAGAGCGCGCAGACCACGACCACGAACAGCATCCGCAGCACGAAGGTGCTCGCGCCGGGCAGGATCCGGCTGCCCACCACGGCGCCCACCGTCGCGCCCAGGGCGATCGGGGCCGCGAGCACGGGGTTGATGTACCCGGCGGCGAGCAGGACCCCCGCCCCGGCGCAGGCCGTGACCCCGATCATGAAGTTGCTCGTCGCGGTGGCGACCTTGAACGGAAGCCGCAGCGCCCCGTCGAGCGCGAAGACCTTCAGCACGCCGCTCCCGATCCCGAACATCCCCGATACGACGCCGGCGCCGAACATCACGCCGAAGGCCCCGGTGGTGTTCGCCCCTTGGTAGACGATCGTGTCGCCCGAGCGCGCGTCGTGATAGGAGCCGGTGAGGCCGAGCCGCTGGGACGTCCGGTCCGGCACGACGTTCTGGGGAACGTCCTCGTGGCGACGCAGCACGGTCGATATCGATCCCAGGATGAGCACGATCGCGAGGGCGACCATCAGGGCCGCGGTCAGATCGTAGCGGGTGAGCAGGATCGTGAGGCTGGCCCCGAGCAGGGCCCCGGGAACGGTGGCGATCTCCAGGACCATCCCGATCCGCAGGTCGGTCAGCCCCTCGTGGACGTACGCCGCACCGGTCGTCGCCGAGTTCGCGAGGATCGTGATGAACCCGGCCCCGACCGCCTCGACGAACGGCACCTGGAAGAAGATCACGAGGATCGGGATCACGACGATCCCACCGCCGATGCCCGTGAGCGACCCGACGAACCCGGCGGCGACGGCGATCAGGAACAGGAGCACGAGGAACAGGAGCAGTTCCACGAGCGGAGGCACGGACCGGACGGGAAAAAGGCGTTGGACCGCTCCACCGCAGGTCGACATCGAACGAAACGCCCTTGAGGAACCCCGGGCTGGAGGGGGCACCGATGGAACCGCGGGGCGGCCGAGTCGCGTTCGGGCACCCGGGCTCGTCGCTCTTCGGGGCCCCCAGCCGCAAGGACGGGTTCGGCACCGCCTACTCGGCGGACTCCCAGCTCGGGTTCACGCTGGGGCGAGGCGTCGTCACCGAGGTCTACTACCCTACGATCGACCGGCCGAAGTTGCGGGGCATCGAGTACGTCGTCACCGACGGGGATTCCTTCCTGCACGACGAGGCCGTGCACATGGAGAGCACGATCGAGCGGCCCCACCCGCACGCCCTCGGCTACCGGATCCAGTCCCGGGACCCGGAGGGGCGGTACACGATCGACAAGGAGGTCCTCTCGGCCCCTCACCTCCCCTGCCTGTTGATGCGCACGCGCATGCGCGTCCGCTCGGCCGCGCTCCGCGCCCGCCTGAAGCTGTACGTGCTGATCGCCCCTCGGCTCGATGCGAGCGACGCCGGGGACGATGGGGACGTCGTCGATCTCCTCGGGCAGCCGGTGTTGACCGCCTCCCGTCCCGGGACCGCGATGGCGGTGGGCGGGACGGTACCGTTCTCGCAGGCCTCGGTGGGGTACCTCGGCCGGAGCGACGCGCGCACCGATCTCATGGACCACTTCGGGATGTCGTGGGAGTTCGACCACGCGCCCGCGGGCCACATCCTGCTCGCCGGCCAGATCCCGATCCCGAACGACGAGGAGTTCACCCTCGCGGTCGCCTTCGGAGGTTCACCGGAGGCCGCCTCGACCACGCTGCTGCAGGCGTTGGGGACCCCGTTCAGCTGGCAGCTCGACCGCTTCATCGACCAGTGGGACCGGACCGCCCGCCACGAACGACCGCTGGATTCGCACTCCGGCGATGGAGGACGGCTCTACCGGGCCAGCCATTCGATCCTCCTCGCCCACGAGGACAAGGCGTTCCCGGGGGCGTTCATCGCCTCCCCCTCGACCCCGTGGGGGCTCACCCACGGCACCGAGCGCGGAGGGTACCATCTCGTTTGGACCCGCGATCTCGTCCACACCGCCACCGGCCTCCTCGCCGCCGGGAACCGTGAGGCGCCGCTACGCGCCCTGATCTATCTTGCCTCGCGCCAGCAGAGCGACGGCGGGTTCCCGCAGAACTTCTGGGTCGACGGCGGCACCTACTGGAAGGGGATCCAGCTGGACGAGGTCGCCGAGCCGATCCTCCTCGCCGCCCGGCTCGATCGTGCGCGGGCCCTCCAGGACTTCGACCCGTTCCCCCTGGTCATGCGCGCGGCGAAGTACCTGATCGACCAGGGCCCGGCGACGCCCGAGGACCGCTGGGAGGAGGTGAGCGGCTACTCTCCTTCGACCCTCGCCGCCCACATCGCGGCGCTGACGTGCGCCGCGGGATTCGCTCGCTCCCGGGGCCACGCCGCAATGGCCGGGTTCATCCAGGAGTACGCGGACTTCTTGGAGTGCCACGTCGACCCGTGGACGATCACCGAGCATGGGACGCTCGACCCGGAGATCCCCCGCCACTACGTCCGTATCCGGCCCGTCGACCCGAACGACCCCACCCCGAACGAGACCGCGGACTTCGGGGAGATCCGTCTGCCGAACCTCCCCCCGGGCACGAACCCGGTGTTCCCCGCCGTCGAGATCGTCTCAACCGACTTCCTGGAACTCGTCCGCGCGGGGATCCGTCGGGCCGACGACCCCGTCGTCGTCGACACCGTCCGCCTCATCGACCGGGTCCTCAAGGTCGACACGCCGAAGGGCCCCGCGTGGCGACGGTACACCCACGACGGCTACGGGGAAGGAGCCGACGGGTCCCCGTTCATGGGCTCGGGGATCGGGCGGGCGTGGCCGCTGCTCGCGGGCGAGCGCGGGCACTACGAGCTCGCCGCGGGACGCGACCCCACGCCGTACCTGCGGGCCCTGGAGAAGTTCGCCACGTCGACCGGTCTCCTCCCCGAGCAGGTCTGGGACGCTCCGAACCTCCCGGACCGGGACCTCTTCATCGGGGAGGCGACCGGTTCGGCGATGCCGCTCGCGTGGACCCACTCCGCCTACGTGGCCCTGCTGCGTTCGGTGGCGGATGGGGTCGTCTTCGATCGGATCCCCGCGGTCGCCGATCGCTATCTCAACCGCCGGCGGCCCTCGAGGTCCGTCGAGGTCTGGAAGTTCAACCGGCAGCCGTCGACGATCGCCGTCGGGCGGCGGTTCCGGCTGCAGGCCTCCGCGCCGTTCCGCCTGCACTGGTCGGAGGACGATTGGAGGACCGCGCACGACACCGACTCGACCGCTACCGGGCTCGGGATCGGATACGTCGACCTGCCGCCGCTCGACACCCCGGGGAGCGGGTACCGGTTCACGTTCTACTGGCCGAAGAGCGATCGTTGGGAGGGCCGGGACTTCCAGATCGGGGCCGTGTCGGCCGAAGCGGCGGGGCCTCGCTAGGGCCTCGAAGCGTGGATCCCCCACCGGCACGGCCGTCTCCCGGTGGGGAGCACGATCTGCTGCGAGGTGTTCCGGTTAGCGCTCGGGACCTATCCCATCGCCGCAGGGGCGCCGGATGGGGAGGTGGACCGACGGGTCGTCGGGACGCGGGCGCGCTCTTCGTCCCGGGAACCGTCAGGGCTCGCTCCCGACGACGGCGAGCGGGGCCGGGCCAGAGGGGCTGGGGGTCCGGCGCGGGACGATCGCTCGGTTCGGGCCCCTCCACGGGCGCGCCAGGCGCGTGAAGGCGTTCGATAGGATCCGGTCGCGGACCATGCCGAGATTCGACCAGGAGAAGATCGACGGTTCCAGATAGCAGGCGAGCGCGCACTTGTTGCACCGCTCGTACTTCGACCAGTCGTAGGAGTTCCACAGCGCCGCCACGTCCGTATCCCAGACGGGGGTGTCGCCACCATACTCGTGCAGCGTGTAACAGGGCAGCACGATCCGGCCCTGCGGGTCGATGTTCATCGTCATCCACGGTTTGCAGTGCCAGCTCTCCTGACGGTACCAGGAGTTGACGATCGCGTCGAAGTACTCGGGCGATTCTAGGATCGGGGCTCCGTCGACGCGGCGTTGGCGCAGCTCCTGGAGGACCTGAAGCAGATCGGGCCCCATGGGGCTCATCGCATCCGCGGTCGAGTAGTCGTAAGCGACCTGGAAGGTGATCGAGACGCCGAGGGACTCGGCGAGATCAACGAGGGGGAGCGCGTGGTAGATGTTGTCCTTCGTGATCGTGGCCGAGATCCCGACGGGGATCCGTTCCCGCGCGGCCTTGATCCCCTCGATCGCCCGCTCGTACGAACGCGGGATCCCGCGCAGGAAGTCGTGCATCGGACCGATGCCGTCGAGCGAGACGAACAGGAGCTCGAGCGAGCGCGCAATCTCGGGAAGACGCTGCTTCAGGAGCCAGCCGTTCGTGACGAGTGAGGTGTGGAACCGGTCGTGGGCCTCGTAGAGGATCTCGGGGAGATCGCGGCGGAGCAGCGGCTCCCCGCCCTCGAACCCGAGGAAGGAGACCCCCGTGCGGACGAGCGCGTCCATCATGCGGACCTCCTGGGGAACGCTCAGCAGCTCTTCGTCCTCGCGCCGCCAGAACGGGCACATCTTGCACTCGAGGTTGCACCGGTAGAGGAGCTTGTGCCCGGCGATCACCGGTAGCTTCTGGCCCCGTGCCTCCCGCGTCGCTCGCTTCAGGCTCCGCAGCACGACCGGTTCGAAGTACGCCATGGCTTTCGACAGGGGTAGCCGCCGGGGGGTTTATGCTGTAGGGAGACCGGATCGGCGGGGACCTCTCGGTTCGGCCGGTCCGCGACCGGAGCGGGGGACGCGGCGTGGGGCGGCCCGCGCGAGGGATATACGAGGTCGCTTTGGTGCGGACGCGATGCACAAGCTCTGGATCGCGTTCGGGCTCGGGATCCTGATCGTGGGGTTGGTCGTCGGGGTCGTCGGGAACGTTCAATCCAACGTCGACACGCTGAGCCCGACCCACCGGAGCGATTCGTTCACGGCGGGCGGCCTGCTCCTCGGGACCGGCACGGTCTCCGTCGCCTGGAGCGGGGCCCCTACCAATGCCTCGTTCGCCCTCTACCTATGTGCGAGCTCGAGCTGCACGTCGGGACGACCGATCGATGCGGGCAACGGCTCGAGCGGCCTGTTCTCCGCGGGGGCCTCCAACGGTCAGACGTTCCAGATCCAGGTCGTGGGCCCCGTCCTGCTCGGGAGCAACTTCACCGTAACGGTCGCGTGGGCCACGACGGGGTTCAGCTACCTCGCCCTCGGAGGCATCCTGCTCTCCGTGGTGGGGACCGTCGTGGCGGTCCTCGCGATCCGGCGATCGTAGGAGCGGGCCCGGCGCCCGCTCCTCGGTACGAGAGGTGGATCCCGATTCAGTCCGACCGGCCGCTCACCGCGACCGGCGTGCTGGCCGACAGCGCCGTGGGCGCTGGCGGGATCAGTGTGTAGGTGATGCTGACGGGCGTTGCACCCGAGACCACGAGCGTACCGCTCGCCGGAGACGGAGCGTACCCATTCGTCGTCGCCACGGAGTAGCTGTACGTGCCCGCCGCCACATGGAAGACGATCGACGTGCCGGTCGTGACCGTGATCTGGCCCGCGAACGACACCGCCCAGACCGTCCCGCTCGGCAGCCCGCTCTCCGTGAACGTCACCGCGAACGTCGGCGCGCTGTACGTGACCCCAAGCGATACCGAGGCGGTCGTGATCACCGCCGATCCACCGGACGGGGTCGCGTAACCGGCCACCGCACCGTACGAGTACGGGTAGGTGCCCGCCAGGAGCCCGCTAAACATGATCGTGCTCCCCGTCGACGACATCGTCCCGCCTCCAAGACCCGTTACGGTGACGCTCCACAACGTGCCCGACGCCAGCCCGTTCTCGGTGAACTGGAGCGAATACGTCGCGGGGGCCGCCGCCGTGAACGTGATCGTGTGCGTGGATCCGCTCCCTGCTACGGGAACGCTACCGCTTGACGGCGCCGCGGTGTAGCCTGCCACCGAGGCGACCATGTACGCGTAAGTACCGTTCGGAACGGTGAAGCTGATCGTCCCGGTCGCCGCGCTCTTCAGTACGCCTCCCAGCTGGACCGCCCACGCTCCGGAGTAGGCGCCGGCCTGCGAGAACGACACGGTGTAGGTGACCGTGGAATACGTCACGGAAACGCCCACCGGACCGGTCGTCACCGTCACGGTGCCGCTCGAGGGGCTGACCGAGGTGCCCGCGATCGCTCCGATCGTGTACCCGTAGGTCCCCGGCGCCGCGCTGAACGAGATCGTGTTCGACGTCGAGCTCTGCAACACCGAGTTGAGCGTCACCGACCAGCTCGTGCCGGGCGTGAGCCCGACCTCGGTGAACGTCACCCCATACGCCGAACTCGAGAATGTGATCATCGGTGCAAGGGTCGTTCCATGGACCGTGACGGTCCCCGACGCCGGCGTCGCACTCTCCCCATTGATCACGGCGACCACGTAGGAGAACGTCGCGTTGTACTGCGTGAAGACGATCGAACTCGTCGACGAACCCCGGATGACGCCGTTGAAGGTGATGCCCCAGCTCATCCCGGGGGGGAGCCCCGTCTCTCGGAACGTCACCGTGTTGGCGGTGAAGAGCGAGAACGTGAACGTGGGGACCGTCGCACCCGCACCGTGGATCCCGATGCTGTAATGGACCGGATTGACCGCATAGTTCTTGTTCGAGGTCGCGACCGTGTAGGCGATCGTCCCATTCGTGAAACCGTCGGTGAGGGAGGTCGTCTTCGAGGCTCCATGCCCGTTCGCGCCCGGCACGAACTGGTTCTGCGTCGTTCCGTTGACGTACCAGGGGGTGCCGGTGGGAAGGCCGATCTCCGAGAACGCCACCGCGTACATCGGCGCGGTGACCTCGAACTCGCAGGAGACGA
>JBEKEW010000056.1:0-7853 GCA_050013635.1 Thermoplasmata archaeon
ATTAGATGAGCTATTTCTCGCGTACGATACTTGCTAATCTCCCCTGTCAGTCCCGAGAGGTCACTCCCCGTCTCCAGGGAGGGGATCTCGGGGCTCCACGCCCCATCGGGCCATCGTGTGGCGCCGCCTTGGAAGAGCTCGGATCACGAATCCCCGGCTCGCCGTGGCGACGCCGCGCTCCACGCTCCCCGAAGGGCGCATGGTGCGGCTCCCTATGTTACTCGGGTGCGGTATTTAACGGCCGCGCCCAGCGAAAGGGCTGCGATGCGGACCCGCGGCGCGGGCCGGAGGGGATCCGAAGCCTCGAGCGTAGAGACCCCGGGTTCCTAGTCGCTCCCCGCATAGCGGGAGGAGACTGCGATCGCGTCGAGACCGGTCGGGTCGCGGGCCCGCCGCCGTTGGGGATTGAAGACTCTGCTCCTCCGCTTGAGAAGAAGGACCGATACGAAGAGGAGGTCCCGTCGGCGACGGCTGTTCGCGCGGATGAGCAGAACGACGAAGTAGGCGTCGGCGAGCTCCGGCCCGCTGCATCCCGCAGCGAGACACACGTGCGCTCCCGGCCGCTTGGGCCGCTCTCGCCTCCGGTAAGTTCCGAAATGCTCCGTGGCAACGGGAACGTAGGCCGCGGGTCGGCGATCTCGCGGACCGGATCGCGGCGTCGGAACGCCCGGGCCGGGGGACCGACCGACGTTCCGCAACCGAACGCTCGCCGCCGACACCGATATGCCCCTTCCCCGAACTGGGGAGGACCAGCCCCACGTCACGCCGGGTACTCCGAGCCGAACGATGAAGATCTACTCCGAGCGGCTGGTCATCAAGTACCTGCTCTCGAACCACGGGATCTGCCTCGGACTAGATACCAAGCGCGGTTCGTACTTGTTCATGGTCTTCCGTGCGGGCTACATCCTCCAACGGCGGCCGGTGGGCGACAAGGTCGTGGAGAACCTCAACTACGAGATCCCCGCCATCGTCGCCGAACTGCGCGAGGCGCGTCGCCTCGCCGAGGGAACCGCGCCGTGAGGGGAGCCAGGGTCGACGCTCGTTCCGGCCCACCCCGAGGCGCCGCAGCGCGCGACGAGGAAACCGGGAGCACATCGCAATGACGTCGGACCTCCCCTCGGTGGGCAACCTGACGCTGGACACCGCGCGAGGGCCGGTCCCGTTGGGGTACGTTCGCACCGCCGACCGGGTCTATCTCGTGACCCAGCAACGCACGGCCCAGTGGCCGCTCGAGATTCTGAGGCGCGGAGTCGCTCACATCCGACTTCCCGAAGGAGCGTCCGTGGGACGGGCACGACTGGTCACGGACGCTCGAGAGCGGGACGACACCCTCGCGTTGTTCCGGGAGAAGTACGGTCCCGAGCGGTTCCACCGGTGGTATGCGTCTCCCGCCCGCGTCGTGCGGATCGATCTCGACCCCGCCGTCTCGGACGAGCCTCCCGGTCCGGCCCACTACTACGATTGGTTGGAGGCCGAGTTCGATTCGATCGCGGGCGACTACGACCACCACATCCTCGGCAATCGGATCAATCGACTCCTGCGCGATCGATCGTTGGCGTGGTTGGGGCCCCATTTCGAGTCCGCGCACTTTCTGCTCGACCTCGGGTGCGGCTCCGGCATGGAGACGTTGCCGCTCCTCCGTGCGGGCCACGAGATCCTGGCGGTCGACCTCTCCGAGCAGATGCTGGAGGTCGTCCGGACGAAGGCTCGCGCCGAGGGACTTCAGGAGCAGCTGACCACCCGCCGTCTCGCGGCCCGAGAGCTCGGAGCGCTCATCTCCGAGCGGGGGACGGGATCGATCGACGGGGCCTACTCCACGTACGGAGCGCTGAACTGTGAACCCGACCTCGCCCCCGTCGCTTCCGGCCTCGCCCGCCTTCTGCCGGGGGGGGCCTCGTTCGTGGCCGGAGTCTACAACCGCTGGTGCGGGTTCGAGATGCTGGGCTACGGGCTCTCGGGACGGCCCGGGCGCGCCCGCGCCCGCTGGAGGAACCCCGTACTCGTCGGTTCCTCCCGCTTCTGTGTCGATGTGTACGCGTACTCGGTCCCATCGTTTCGACGGATATTCAACGCGTCCTTCGAGCCCGTACGCACCGAGGGGGTGGCGGTGGTGCTACCGCCCTCGGACCTGGCCGTCTACGCGGAGAAGTTCGCGCGCCACTTCGACCGGCTTGCGAACATCGACCGCAGGGTGGGCCTCTGGTGGCCGTGGAACCTGTTCGGGGACCATTTTCTGATCACCCTGCAGCGCCGCGCCGAGCTCCCACCTCCCGGAGAACGGCCCCGGACCTTCGGCTAAATAGGCCGATTCCGTGCTCCCCGTCGGGGGTCGTGCCGACCGCCACCGCGCCACGAAGGGAACCCATCTGGTCGGAGCGAGTTGCGCTCGCACTGGACATTGCGGCCGATCGCGCCGCGGGGATTCCCATCGAGACCCTCGTCGATCTCTTGCCGGAGGACGCCCCGGCCGCACCGGAAATCGACTCCTGGATACGATCGCACGCTCCCGACCGCCCCATCGTGGATGGGGTCGTCTACCCCCGCGCGGCCGCGAGCTCGGTCGAGGACTCTCGGGAACGACTCTCCCGCGCTACGGAGTTCCTCCGCCGTGCGTCGGACGCGTTCCCCGAACCGATGCTCCCGTCCAACCCCTGGCTGCGGTGCGTCGCCGTGACGGGATCGGTGGCATACGGCTCCGCGGAGCGCGAGGACGATCTCGACTTCCTCGTGGTGACGCGGCGCGGTGCCGTGTGGTTCTTCCTTGCGTCGCTGTTCCTCCTTCGGCGGCTGCGGCCGGTCTCCTCGAACCCGGCGGGGCCCCACCACTCGTGCTTCAACTACGTCGTGGACGATGCCCAGCTCATCCGCGACTACGCGACCCCCCGTGGGTTCCTGTTCGCACGAGAGGCGCTGACGGCCAAGGTGCTGGCCGGTGAGGATTTCTACCGAGGGGTGCTCGGAAGCAGTGCGTGGCTCGAACAGGAGGCGCCTCGCCTCCTCACCCGTTGGAGGGAAGACGGTGGCTTTCCCGCCCCGCCGACCTCCGAACGAGCGCCGTGGCCGGTGCGCTTGTTGAACGTCCCCCTCTTCTTCGCGGTGGGCACGTACTTGCAGCTGACCGGACTCGTGCGGAATCATCGCCTGGTCCGGGCGGGCCTCCCGGACCGGAGCTTCCGGACGACCACGGTGCCGGGTCGCCTCACCTACAGCAGTCAGCTGTTCCGCCGCCTCTGCGCGGAGTACTCCCGCGCGTCGGTCACGAGGCGGTGGGAGGATGGATGAGCCACGCACGGGAGAGGTCTCCGAGCGTCTGATCGGGGGCGTCGTCGCCTACCGGGACGGCCCGCGGCTCCAGGCAGCGGTCGATTCGCTCCTCGCCCAGCGGTTGCCGCGTCGCATCGTGTGGGAGGAGATCCGCGTGGTGGTCGGTCGCGAGGATGAACCGACCGCGTCGGTGGCGCGGGAATGCGCGACGCGTGACCCCCGGGTCACGGTCCTTTACGAAGCGGAGCGGCGGGGGAAGTCGGCGGCCCTCGCCGACATCCTCGAACGCGACGGTGGCGACTACTTCGTGCTCTTGAACGGTGACGCCGAGGCGGAGCCGGGCGCCGTCACCGCGCTCGTGGAGAAGGCCCGGGCGCTCGCCCAGCGACCGTGCGGTGTGATGGGGCGGCCGGTACCCGTCACCGACCGGATCGACAGCTACACGACCTCGGTCCATATCCTCTGGGCGTATCACCACCGGTTCCACGAGATCGCCCTCTCTACCGGTCGCTCCTCGCACCTCTCCGACGAGCTGCTGCTGCTGTCCGCCGCCCGCCGTCCCCGCCTGCCCTCCGGGATCGTTAACGACGGCGCTTTCCTGGCCCTCTCGATCCGGCGGGCCTCAGGCGCGCTGGGCTACGCCCCCGACGCGACCGTGCGGGTCGCGATCCCGCAAACGTTCATCGAGCACCTGCGCCAGCGGCGGCGCATCCTCTGGGGTCACCTCCAGGTGCAGGACGCGTTCGGCCAACCCCCCGGAACGTTCGCGCGGTACGCCGTGCACCACCCCGGATGGGCGCTCCGGGTGATGCGCGAGGAGGCCTCTCGCCACCGGCACGGGGTGCGGGCGACCGCCCTCCTCATTTTCGGGGAGCTTCTCGCCACCGGCGCGGCGATCTGGGACATGAGGATCGCACGACGATCTCACGTCATGTGGACCCGGGTCGCGCTCGCGCCGCCGTGACGCCGCCCGTCGTCGCCGCCCGTCGTTCGACCTACGGTCCGGTCGGCCCCGGGGGCTCCGGACCGTCCCGCTCGAGCAGCCGGACGACGATCGGGACCTCGAGGAGCGACGTGATCTCGGGAGGGTCGTCCCCGAACCCGGTCCCATCCCGATGCAACCAAACGGAGTGCAGTCCCGCCGCGGCCGCCGCCTGGGCGTCCGTGTACGCGAGATTGCCCACGTAGAGCGATTCCTCGGGCCGCACGCCCATGCGGCGGACCGCCCGGCGGAAGATCTCCGGGTCCGGCTTGGAGACGTGTTCGCTTCCCGAGGAGACGACGCACGAGAAGTGGTGCAGGATCCCGGCGCGGGCGAGGATCTCCCGAACGCTCTCCTCGCTGTGCGAGTTCGACACGACGCCCATCTCCCGGTGCTCGGCGGCGAGGAGCTCGAGGCATCGCCGCGCATCGGAAAAGAGGCGCAGCGGGCGCGCGCTCCCGTCCCGTCGTTTCCCCCACTCCTCGACGAACCGTTCGGTGACGGCGACCGACACCTCGCGACCGCTCGCCCGTTCGAGCGTACGCCGCCAGAACTCGACCGGTCCGACACGGAGCGGAGTGTCGGTCTCGCGTTCCACTTCGGCGAACGCGTGGGCGAGATCGTCCGGATCGAAGTCGATGTGGAGCTGGCCGGCCAGCTCGGTCCATTCGTTGTAGTCGCGCTCGTCGATCAGGGTCCCCCCCAGATCGAAGAGCACGGCCCGGATCGCGGTGGGACCGTCCGCCACGTCGGGACCGTGGCCTTCGACCCCCATCACCTTGACGGGGTGTGGGGACACGGCGGAGGCGGGTGGGAGGCCTCGGCCGGCCCCCGCCTCCTACGCCACGCTGACGCTCACGATGTCGGTGTGGCGGAGCAGGATCGCGCGCGCGATCTTGAGCTGCTTGCCCTGCTTTCCGATCGCGCGGGCCTTCCAAGCGGGGTCGACCGTCACCGTGACGTGTCGGCCGCGGTCCTTCGGCGAGAAATCGACCTTGATCGGGTGGTACGGA
Organism: Thermoplasmata archaeon; assembly: GCA_050013635.1. Classification (GTDB taxonomy): domain Archaea; phylum Thermoplasmatota; class Thermoplasmata; order Lutacidiplasmatales; family UBA184; genus Lutacidiplasma. The sequence continues at coordinate 5,260 of JBEKEW010000056.1, forward strand.
AAGAAGACGTTCCGCGCGAGCTCGGCCGGGTCGTCGGAGTACTCGACGACCATGATCTCCTTCTTGAGCATCGTCTTCAACCGTTCGACCAGCACGCCGCCCGGGCCGATCGCCTTACGGAGATCGTCCGGAGGCACGAGGAAGACGAGCTTGGCCTCCACCTCGAGGCAGTCCTTGACCTGGGCGCCCGTCGCCTCCTCGAAGAGGCGGATGTAGGCGATCGTCTCGTTATCGAGCGTGATCTCGGGCATGGGAAGGGAAGGGGTTCGCGCCGATCCGCTACCCGGTGTCGAGGGAGAGGATCGCGCTCGAGCCGGGATCTAGGATCGCCATCGCGCTGATCGGATGCGGCCGGCCGCACGCCTGTCCGAGGTCGACCGCCGTGCCCTCATAGTGATAGATCGGGGCGGACCCGATCTTGTGCCCGGTCCGGAGCACCTCGTCCGGGCAGCTGTTGGCCACGATCACGAGGCGGGCCTTCTTCGATTCGGCCGCCGCTCGGGTCTCGTGGACGCCGATCCGCACCGTGCCCGTCTCCAACGCGACCTTCAGGGCATGCGCGAGATCCATGTTCAGGTCGCCTCCTCCGCCGGGGGCGCCGCTACGACGGGCGGCACGACGGGCGCGGTGACCGCGGAGCGGACGGGGCGGTAGACCAGGTTCACCGCGCCCGTGCCCAGCGTGATCGGCTGGCCCACGATGATGTTCTCCGCCACGCCGCGCAGTTCATCGGTCTCGCCGGTGATCGCGGCATGGAGCAGGTGCGCCGCGGTGATCTCGAAGGCGGCGCGCGCGAGCACGCTCGTCTTCTTGCCCGATATCCCGTGGCGGCCGATCGCGCGGATGTCGCCTTCGTTGGTCATCATGTCGCTGACGAGCATCAAGTGGCGGACGTCGACGCCGAGCCCCTGCTCGGCGAGGGTCCGGTTCGCCTCGTGGATCAGAGCCGCTCGGGCCGCTTCGACCCCGAAGACCCGGTAGATCTCGAAGACCGAGTTCGTCGTGGTGCGCGCCGCATCGACCCCGGGGATCTCCAGCACGCCATCGAGGTTCGACCCCTCGGTGTAGATGACATACTCCTCCTTCTCTTTCCGGATCAGGGCACGCTTGATACCGGTGACGCCCTTGATACGGACCGCCTTGGCCTCCTCGCTCGCGAGGAGGAGCTTCTTGAACGGCATCTCCTCGACCGCTTCCTCCTTCTTGGTCTTCGTGGCGGTACCGCGATCGTGGAGGTGGATCTCGAGCGAGCGGGTCTCTCCGCTGCCGGAACCCGGCCGCACCTCGAACATCCGGGCATCGAGGTTCTCCGTCAGGGTCTGCTCGAGGTCGGCCCGCCGGACACCCCGGGCGTGGAGCGATGCCCCTTGCGGGGAGACCACGACCTTCAGATCTTCGACGACCGTCCCGATCGACGCGACATCGGGCAGGGTCGTGACCTCGATCCGCAACGCGATCTCCTGGACGGCCTCGCGGTTCGCACGGAGCCGTGGATCGACGTAGACGGTCATCATCGGCGTCGACGGGACGCGACGCGCGTCCACGAGCTCGATCAGGCGCGGGAGACCGAGCGTCACGTTCATCTCGGCGACGCCGGCGTAGTGGAACGTACGCAGCGTCATCTGCGTGCCCGGCTCCCCGATCGACTGCGCGGCGACGATCCCGACCGACTCGTGGGGATCGACCAACGCCTTGCGGAACCGCTGGGCGACCTCCCGGATGACCTTCGCGGTCTCGCTGGGCGTAAGCTTGTGGCGACCCAGCTTCCCTTTCAGCTCGGTGATGAGCGACGGCGGGAACCGGACGCCCTCCTTCTTCGCGATCTCCTCGATCCTGTGGGTGAGCGCGTCGCGCGCGGACCCTTTCTCCTCGGTCATCGTCACTCGCCTCCGAACTCGGGTCCCTCTTCGGGGGTCCCGACCTCCTCGGTCTCTTCCTCTTCGTCCGATTCCTCGAGCTGGGCCTCGGCCTGGAGGTCCATCTCTTCCTCGGTGACGGGCGGGGTTCCGCTGGTGGAATCCGGGCCCCCCTTGCCAACGGGCCGGACGCGGCGGCCGATCACGCGTTCGACGATCTCATCGATCGCGACCGGGCGTCCCTGGTAGGAGCGCGTGGGATCGATGCCGTCCTCCCCGTACTGGTACTGGATGATCGTGCCCGCGGTGTTACGGACGGTGCCGTCCGCCGCGACCTTCAGGTCCTCCAGCGCGTTGATCAGGCGCCGTTGCATGTACCCGGAGCGGCTCGTTCGGACGGCCGTATCGACGAGCGACTCGCGGCCTCCCATCGAGTGGAAGAAGTACTCGGTCGGGGAGAGCCCGCTCTTGTAGTTCGAGCTGACGAACCCGCGGGCATCGGCCCCGAGATCGCCCCGCTCGAAGTGGGGGAGCGTGCGCCGCACGTAGCCGCGCATCAACCGCTCGCCTCGGACCGACTGCTGTCCGACGGCGCCGGCCATCTGCGTCAGGTTGAGCATCGACCCACGGGCCCCGGATTTCGCGAGGATCACGGCCGGGTTCTCCAGACCGAGATACCGTCCGGCGATCTCCCCCGCGGTGTCGCGCGCCTGGCCGAGCTCGCGCCGGACCATCACC
>JBEKEW010000057.1:0-9132 GCA_050013635.1 Thermoplasmata archaeon
CGTTCACCGAGACCGGCCTCCTTCTCGGAGCGAGCTGGGCGGTGACGGTCGATGGCACGGCGTGGTCGGGAACGGGCGCGTCGATCTCGAACGTGCTACAGAACGGTACCTACAGCTACACGATCGCGTCGGTGGGCGCGTACGAACCCACTCCATCGTCCGGAACGTTCACGGTAGCGGGTGCGGCGGTGACGACTCCGATCACCTTCGCAACGCTGACGTTGACGTTCACCGAGGCGGTAGCGGTGACGGGTAGCTGGACCGTGACCCTGAACGGGGTGCCGGTCAGCGCGACGGGCGCGTCGCTATCGTTCGCGGTCGTGAACGGCAGCTACACGTACTTTGTGGCGCCGCCGACCGGGTACACCGCAAGTCCGAGCGCGGGTCTGATCACGGTGAACGGTCACTCCGTGACGACGTCCATCACCATGACCTCGACGAGCGGGACGCTGTCGGTCACGCTCCAGACGGGCGGTCCGAGCACCGCCCAGCTCTGGGTCGGTCCCACGTACGAGGGTAACCTCACGGCCGGGACCCCGCTGACGTTGACGTTGACGGTGGGGACGACGTATCCGATCGTGATCGTGGCCGGTGGGTACTTCACGTACTACAACAACGCGACCATCCTCGCTAGCGGGACGTCCGTGGCGGCGACGCTGAACTCGAACAGCAACGGCGGTAGCAGCTCAGGCATCAGCAGCCTCGGATGGGGATTGATCATCCTCTTCGTGGTGTTGACGGTGATCTTCCTGATCACGACCGTCTACTACATGCGCCGCGCGAAGCCTCCCGCGACACCCCCGCCGAGCTGGTCGTCCGGTAGCAGCGGAACCCAGGGTGGCACTACGCCTCCCCCGAGCAAATAGATCGGGCGCTCGGGGCCCTCGGACCAACCCTTTCCCCCCTTTCTTTTTCGATCGTGGGGCGGACGCCGGTCGCCGCGCGCTCCTTCCGGGGGCCGACCCGAGCAGGCACCGACCCGCCGAGCACAAGCTATAATACCGGCGGACGGTCGACGGGTCGATGAGCCGGCGAGAGCCCGTTCGACGCTCCCTCGGTGCCTCCCGCGAGCGTTGGCGCGCCCGCGTCCGGGACAACCTTCCGGCCCTTCCCAAGGACGATCCCGTCCCCCTCTTGGTCGAACCGATGGGGGATGGAGATGCGGGGTATCTGGAACGGATCGGGTTCCCCGGTGAGTCTCCTTTCACGCGCGGTATCCAACCGACGATGTACCGCGGCCGCCCGTGGACCCTGCGCCAGTACTCCGGGTTCGCGAGCGCGGAGGAGACGAACCGCCGCTTCCAGTACCTGTTGAAAGGAGGCCAGACCGGCCTGTCGGTCGCCTTCGACCTCCCGACGCAGACCGGGTACGACTCCGATCACGAACGTGCTCACGGTGAGGTGGGCCGGTGCGGTGTCGCCATCGCCTCGCTCGGGGACATGCGTACGCTCCTGGGGGGGCTTCCGCTCGACAAGGCGACCGTCTCCATGACGATCAATTCAACGGCGCCGATCCTCCTTGCGCTGCTGGTCGCGGTCGGAGAGGAGGGAGGGGTGCCGCGCGCCCGGCTCGGGGGGACCGTGCAGAACGACATCCTGAAGGAGTATGTCGCCCGCGGGACGTACATTTACCCCCCTGCGGGGTCGATGCGGCTCACCGTGGACCTGATCGAGTTCGCGACCCGCGAGATGCCGCAGTGGAACTACATCTCGGTCTCGGGGTACCATATGCGCGAGGCCGGGGCCACCGCCTCCCAAGAGGTCGCCTTCACGCTCGCCAACGCGCTCGCCTACGTCCGGGCGGTCCAGGAGCGGGGGCTGGACCTCGATGAGTTCCTCCCGCGGCTCTCCTTCTTCTTCTCCTCGGACCGTGGGTTCCTGGAGGAGATCGCCAAGTTCCGGGCCGCGCGCCGCCTGTGGGGTTCGCTCGTCCGGGAGACGTTGGGAGCCCACCGGGTGCGATCGATGCAGCTGCGGTTCCACACCCAGACGGCGGGCTCGAGCCTGACCGCGCAGCAACCCGAGCTGAACGTCGTTCGGACGACCCTGGAGGCCCTCGCCGCCGTCCTCGGAGGGACGCAGTCGTTGCACACGAACGCGCTCGATGAGGCGATCGGCCTTCCGACCGAGTCCTCGGCCCGGCTCGCGCTGCGTACCCAGCAGATCATCGCGGAAGAGTCCGGCATCCTGAACACGGTCGATCCCCTCGGGGGCGCCTACGAGATCGAGTGGCTCACCGACCGGATCGAGCGTGAGGCCCGCGAGTACATCGATCGTGTCGAAGAGATGGGCGGGTCGCTCGTCGCGGTGGAGAAGGGGTTCTTCCAGGCGGAGATCGCCCGCGAAGCGTATCGGGTCGCCCGGGCCCTGGAGGCGAAGGAAGAGATCGTCGTGGGCGTGAACCGCTACCGGGAAGGGAATCCCCAGTTCACGCTCTTCCCCCGCGCGGAGCGCGCCGGCGTGCGCGGCCAGCGGATCTCTCCCGCCGAGGAACGTCGTCAGGTCGACCGGCTGGCCCGGTGGCGCCGCGCGCGGGATGGACGGGCGGCGTCGGCGGCCCTCGCGGAGCTCGAGCGAACGACCCGCGCGGAAGCGAACGTGATGCCGGGCGTGCTCGCGGCCGTGCGCGCCGGCGCAACCCTCGGAGAGATCGCCGACATGTGGCGTGGGGTCTTCGGCGAACACCCGCCATCGAGGGCATTCTAGGGATGGAGATGAAGGTCGATCATCTGGGCATCGCGGTCCGCAGCCTCCCGGAGGCGATCGAGCGGTGGCGACCGATCGTGAAGGAGGACGTCTCGGCTCCCGAGGAGGTCCCGTCGCAGCGCGTCCGGGTGGTCTTCGCGAACGTCGGGGGTACGCATCTCGAGCTCCTGGAACCGACCTCGCCGGACTCACCGATCGCGCACTTCTTGGAGAGCCGGGGGGAGGGCTTCCATCACGTTGCCTTCCACGTCGACAGCGTTGACGCCGAGCTCGAGCGGCTCGTATCGAGCGGCCTCCGGGTCGTGGACGCCCACGGCCGGTCCGGCGCCCGGGGCCGCCGGGTCGGCTTTGCGCATCCTTCCGCCTTCGGGGGCGTGCTCGTCGAGTTCGTGGAGGGGCCGTGAGCCGCATCCGTTCGAGCGACCTCGCGATGATCTACGACAGCCGGGGGCGACCGACCGTCGAAGCGACGATCGTGCTCGATTCCGGCACCTGGGCTCGTGCCGGCGCCCCGAGCGGGGCGAGCACCGGGGCGCACGAGGTGCTCGCGTTCCCGATGGGAGGCGTCCCGGAGGCGATCTCCACGTTCTCGGGCCGTGTCGCTCCTCGCCTGGTGGGCCTCGACCCGGCCGACCTGTCCGAGGTCGATCGGGCCTTGGTGGAGGCCGACGGGACCCCGAACTTCGCTCGCATCGGGGGAAATAGTGCGACGGCGGCGTCCGTCGCCTCCGCACTCGCGCACGCGAACGATACGAACCAGCCTCTGTGGAGGGTGTTGGCGCGTCCGGGGATAGACCGGCCGCAGTTCCCCGCGGTCGTCGGTAACTGTCTCAACGGTGGGCGCCACGCGATCGGAGGCCCGGATATCCAGGAGTTCATCGCCTTCGCCGAGGGCCGTCGAATCGAGGATTCGATCGAGGCGGCCCTCCATGTCCATCGATGGATCGGAGCGAAGCTCCACGAACGCTTCCCGAAGAGCGCGCTCGGACGCGGGGACGAGGGGGGATGGGTCGCCGCGATCGGGAACGTCGATGCGATCGAACTGTTGACCGAGGCGTGCGCCGCCGTCCGCGACGAGCTCCATGTCGAGGTCCATCCCGGGCTCGATTTCGCTGCGAGCGAGTTCTTCACCAACGGCCGCTACCACTACCGCGACCAGGTGCTCGACGGTCCCGGGCAGGTGGCGTTCGCCGAGACCCTGACCGAGCGCTATGGGCTGAGATTCGTGGAGGACCCCTTCGACCAGGAGGCGTTCGGAGAGTTCGCCGAGCTCACGCGCCGAGTGGGCCGGAAGACCCTGGTCGTCGGGGACGACCTGTACGTCACCCAGGAGGCCCGGGTGCGCCGCGGGCTCGAGAAGGAGGCGACCAACGCCGTCCTCATCAAGGTCAACCAGGTCGGTACGTTGACAGGGACGTTCGCGAGCGTCGACTACGCCCGCTCCCGGGGCGCGGCGCTGATCGCGTCGCACCGCTCCGGAGAGACCCCCGACTCCTGGCTCGCCCACGTCGCGCTCGGGATCGGGGCCCGCGGGATCAAGACCGGGGTTCTCGGCGGCGAGCGGGTGGCAAAGCTAAATGAACTCCTACGTCTCGCCCGCCCCACCGGAGCCTGAGGTTCGATGGTACCCGACGAGGACGAGGTGTTGGCCGAACGTCAGATCGTGAGCGACAGCCAGGATACCTCCCCGAGCGAGCTCCTGATCCCCGAAGAGACGTACCTTACCTCCGGGGTCCACATCGGGACCCAGCAGAAGTCGGCGAGCATGCGCCGATTCATCTACAAGGTCCGCTTCGACGGGCTGCACGTCCTCGACATCCGCGAGACGGACCGCCGGATACGGGCCGCCGCCCGCTTCCTGGCACGCTACCCCGCGGACCGGGTCCTCGCCGTCTCCCAGCGCCAGTACGGCCAGAAGCCGGTGCGCATCTTCGCCCAGAACGCGGGCGCCGTGTCGTTCGCCGAGCGGTTCGTCCCCGGATGCCTCACCAACCCGAACCTGGCCGAGTACTACGAACCGAAGGTGCTCCTCGTCACCGACCCGGCGACCGACCAGCAGGCGCTCAGCGAGGCGGTCTCGATCGGGATCCCCGTCGTGGGGCTCTGTGACGTCAACAATGAGACGCGCAACGTCGACCTCGTCATCCCGGCCAACAACAAGGGCCGTGTCGCGCTCGCGACGGTCTACTGGCTCCTTTCCCGCGAGGTGCTGAAGTGCCGCGCCGGCGGGGCTGAGGTCCCGTACACGCTGACCGTCGAGGACTTCCAGGCGGCGCTCTAAGGGCCCGGGAAGCACGGCGGCGCGATTTCGACGCCCTTTTAACGCTCCGTCCGCTCGTCAGGCTGTGGGGCGGCAGGGCGCAGAGCTGGTCCGGCTCCTGACGGACCACGGGATCCCTGAGAAGGGGGCCCGGATCTATCTTGCCGCGACCCGGGCCGGTTCGCAGACGGCGAGCGAGCTCGCCCGCGTCGCCACGCTGCATCGGGTCGAGGCGTACCGCTTCATCCAGCACCTGACCCGTGAGGGGCTGCTGCGGGCCACCGGAGGCCGCCCCATGCGGTTCGCGGCCCTCCCGCCCGAGGCGCTGATGGACCGGTGGATCCGAACCGCCTCCGAGCGGCTCGACCAGCTGGAGCAGGACCGGGAGCGGATCCTCGCCCGCTGGCAGGAGAGCCTCGAAGAGATCGGGGAGAGCGACCCGCGCAAGTTCACGGTGATTGAAGGTCGCGAGGCGATCCGCCGCTTCCTCGTGAAGCGGATCGGCTCGGCCGAGCGCCAGATCCTCGTCAGCGTCAGCGGCGGCGCCCTCGCACGGCTCATGGACACGGGCGTGGACCGGGCCCTCCGCGAGGCCCACGGCCGCGGGGTCAAGGTCCGGGTCGTCACGGAGGTCGACCGGGCCCACCTCGGCGAGGCGAAGCACTTTGCCGGGTTCACCGAGCTGCGGCACGCCGAGACGACGGTCGCGAACCAGGCCGCCGTGATCGACCGGTCGGGAACCCTCCTCTTTCTCTCCGGCGAGGACGATGGGGGCCGCACCGAGGGGGAGCAGGTCGCGCTCTGGTCGAGCGCACGGGCGTTCGTCGATCTTGCTCGGGAGTACCACCGCCGGCTGTGGATCCCGGCGGTGCGGGCCGAGGAACGGCTGGTGGAGATCGAAGTACCGGACACGGCCACCCTCCTCGTCGTCGAGGGCCGCGACCGCGAACCGTTCCGCCGTCTGAGGGAGATGACGGACCTCGGGATGCGGGCGACCGGGGTCCGAGAGCTGCAGCTCAAGGTCCCCGACCTCATCCAGACGATCGCACGTCAGATCGGACGCCAGATCGCCGACGAGGTCGAGGGAGGGACGCCGGCCGAGGTGGCGCGCTCGCTGCAAGCCTACTATCAGGCCCACACGCCCGGCAACCTGGAGGTCCTCAAGGAACGTCCCCTGACCGTACGCATCACCAACTGCTTCGCCTGTACTAACGGCTCCACCGAGATCGGTCGCGTGATGTGCCCGCGACTGTTGCGTTCCGTCATGGAGACCCGTCTCGGGAGCCGATGGGAGGTCTCGAAACCCGACCCCACGCGCCACGCGGCCCGCGGCTGCATGTTCGCGATCACGGCGGGATGATCCCTCCACGACACGCGAGGCTTTCGAGTGGGATTGCCCCCGGCATGACGACTCGGTCCCATCCTCTGGAGGCCTTCCGCTCCATGACACGCGTCGAACGATTCTGTCCCAAAGCCGTGCTACGGGGCTTTGAATCTCTAACCCTGGTGGACCCCCCATTTTGATTCACAGGCCGCGTTTTCGATTCACGATAGGTACGTCCATAGAGGGAGTTGCCCACCACTGGCAGGTTCGCGGATTCCTAATCTCCCGACCAGAGCTGCGACGCAACGACTAGATCTGCACAGCCGATCGCGTTCAGGACAAGCCAAGATAACTGGCCAGTCCATATCAGTAGGCCAACGCCAAAGAGCTCTAAGGCGACCCCGACCGCACTTGTAGCGAAAATCCCGGCGAGGGACGAATTTAGCGACACCCAACCCGATTTTCGCGACAGAGGGGCATTTTAGCTACAGCCCCACCCCGACCACAAGGAGGACGATTCCCCACAAGGCCGCCATGATTCATTCACCCACTAGAGCGCGGCTATCCAGATCACTATCCGCAAGGAAGCTATTGAGTCATCGATTCCCGGTCGGCAGGCCCGGAGGCGAGGGCTTCAGTCCGGCTTTGAGAACTTTACCTCTCCCAATAGGTAGCTCTGTCCCAAGCCGTCCTCTTTGGTTTCATGCGGGAGGCTTCTTCTTTCGGTAGTAGTACGCAGCGCCACCTGCAATCCCTGCGATTGCGACCCCGGCTATGATTAGCGCCAGGGTGCCGGGGCTGTCGTGGACCAAGTGCCCCAGGGGGTCCTTGAACGGGTCCTTCTTGTCAATATGGCACTCATACCGATCTTCATATTCCACGGCGTGGAAGCCCCTTTCATCCTCGTCAAGCGATGCCCTCCAGTCAGCCACCTGCCCCTTGGGTTCTCCCATGTGTTTGACCATGAAGCTCGAAGCGGAGGGGTGCGGAACTTCCGAGCCATCCTCCCGGACTTTGGGAAGCAGGACCGTCCCCTCCGATAGGGTCCACTCGATGACTGACTTCCAGAATCCATCTGGATCCCACTCCTGAGCGTAACCGAACATTGTCCCTTCCATGAATCAAGGGCGAAGCCTTCTGATAAGAGCGACTAGCCTAGCCTGACGACAAGGAGTCGTCCAAGGGAACGGGCCTCAGGGCTCAGTGCGAAATGATTGTTGAGGCAAACTGCGGAGCGATCCCGTTCTCGAACATCTCGTGGATAACCACCGTCAGGTTGTAGGCAATCAGTTTGCAGAGAACTTCATTCACCTGAGCCGTAGGCGTGCGGGATCGGATGTTCTCCCCGAACTTGCGCTTTAGGGCGCTGAAGACCGACTCCACGTTCGACCTCATGTGGTAGTTCCTATCGAACTCCTCACGGTTCGCCTGAAACAGGTGGTACGCCTTCTGCCATGCCATCGCCTTGTGAACCCCACGAATACGGTTCACTTCATTCGACACGGTTCCGGCCCGGAACGGAATGTATGCTTCCACCTTCAGATCGGAGGCGACCCTTTGTCGGCTACGACCACCGATGGCCGGAAGCCATCCTCCAGGCTCCCGCGAAGTAGGGTCTCGAATTGGGGAGAATCCCCCGAGTTGGCGGAATCTACGAAAGCCCGGATGATTACGTGGGTCTTCGTCCCGACCATCGCATGGACCTTGAGCCACCGCTTCTGTCGCTTTTCTCCATGCTTCTCCTCCCGCCAGCCCCCGAACGAGGTCGTCTGGATTCCACTCGAATCAGGGGCCACGGTTCCCCCCTCCTCCAAGCCGGCGAGTGGGTGCGCGGTCATGCTCAGGAGGTTGTACAGGATTGGCGTTACTTCTGGGCGTGCCAGCAGGCGAGAGGCCACGAGGTAGCTCGGCGTCTTTTCGAGGAGTCCTCGGTCGGCCACATTTTCATAGACTCCGTGCGCCCGCCGGCCCGAGAGACCAGAATACACCTTGAGTATCGCACAGAAGATCTCGTCCGGGAGTGGAGTCTTCGGACGACCCCTCGCACCCGGGGTCCTCGGGATGTCGGCAACGTCCCGCACGAGTTCGCGGAGGAGCGAATCAACGAGGCGCATCTCCTCGGTCTGCCCCCTGGTGTAACTCGGGTGCTGAGCATACTGCTTTCGAACTGTCGGCGCCGGAGTTCCCGGTGTGTGTCCTGCTGCCCGTAGCCGGAGTTCCCTAATCGCCAGGATGTGTTTGCATGGCAGAACTCGCTTTGAGTAGTCGGGGCACGTGCACCTGAACTGTCGCCCGTCAAGGAATACTAGGTAGCGTCCAAAACCTGTCTGAGAGGGAACCGACCACTCCGTCTCGTTGATCTTCTCAATGACCTCCGGGTGTGAGGCAATCCCGTCCGCCTGGACCAGCTTCTGGTCCCGCATATTCAGAATCGCGTCTTGCCCCATCCTTCGTACCCTCTCGTATTGGCTATCGTATTGCCCTATAGCTCGGGAATACTTAAGCCTAATGTATTGGCGTATCGAATAGCCAACGTATTTATCCTGCCTCGATGATGCTGCCCGCGGCGAAGGGATGGTCGGAAGGTTCACGTCCAAGGTCCTCCGGACGGTTCCGGGGTCGCCTTCCGTCCGTGCCACTGTACCTGAAGCTGTAGCCGCGCTCTTGGGGGCTGTGCCAGGATCCACGCTCGTTTGGGAAGTGGAACCAGGCTCCGGTAGTGTTCGCGTGACGGTTGAGAAGTCGGTGAAAGCATCAAGGGGCCGCTGAATCGGCCACCTAACCTTGGGTCCATTCGCCTTTCTCATCGTCGAGGGCGCGTCGCCTCGATACCTCAGTCATC
>JBEKEW010000058.1:0-7594 GCA_050013635.1 Thermoplasmata archaeon
TTCGGTCCAGTCTACGCTCCATTCAAGTTGGCTCTTGGGCACCTCTCTTCCTCCTGGGATGTTGGCACACCTCCGGAGGAGGGCCGGCTCAAGAGTCAACCCACTTTGTCACAGGACGAATTCCTGTACACCACAACCCTTACAGCGATAGGTCAGTATTAAATAGAACCGCTTTCCTACTTAACCCGACCACCTAGAGTATTCTCGGAGGAAAAAGTCGATGATGTCAGGACAAACGCCGATTCTGGTACTGCGGGAAGGGACGAAGCGCGAGAAGGGTCGAGGCGCCCTTGCGAACAACATCGCGGCGGCGAAGGCGATCGCGGATTCGGTCCGTTCGACGCTCGGCCCGCGTGGGCTCGACAAGATGCTGGTCGACTCGATGGGTGATGTGGTCGTTACGAACGACGGTGTCACCATCCTCAAGGAGATGGACGTCGAGCACCCGGCCGCCAAGATGCTGGTCGAGGTCGCCAAGACCCAGGACCAGGAGGCCGGGGACGGGACGACCACCGCGGTGGTGCTCACCGGAGAGCTCCTGAAGCGCGCCGAGGGATTGATCGAGCAGGACATTCACCCCACCCTGATCAGTCAGGGGTACCGCATGGCCGCCACCAAGGCGGTGGAGATCCTCGATAAGATCGCGCTCCCGATCAAGATCGAGGACCATGACATGCTCAAGACCATCGCGACGACGGCGATGGCCTCGAAAGCCGTCTCGTACAACCGGGAAGTGCTTGCCGAGATCTCGGTGAACGCGGTTACGGACGTTGCCGAGAAGAAGGGCACCGGCTACTCGGTCGATCTGGACAACATCCAGCTGATCAAGAAGCAAGGCGGCGCGATGGCCGACACCGAACTGATCGAGGGAGTCATCGTCGACAAGGAGAAGGTCCACACGGGCATGCCCACGAGCGTCGCGAGCCCGAAGATCGCGCTGTTGGATGCCGCGCTCGAGATCAAGAAGACCGAGATCGACGCCAAGATCGAGATCAACGAGCCGTCGCAGCTCAACGCCTTCCTCCAGGAGGAGGAGAGCATGATTCGTCGGATGGTCGACCAAGTGAAGAAGTCCGGCGCGAACGTCGTATTCTGTCAGAAGGGGATCGACGACCTCGCGCAGCACTATCTCGCGAAGGAACGGATCTACGCGGTCCGCCGCGTGAAGAAGTCCGACATGGAGAAGCTCGCGAAGGCGACTGGGGCGAACATCGTCTCCAAGATCACCGAGCTCTCGGCCGACGACCTCGGCGCGGCCGGTCTGGTCGAGGAGCGCAAGATCGGGGACGACTCCCTGACGTTCGTGACGGGCTGCAAGAAGGCCCGCGCGGTCAGCATCTTGATCCGCGGCGGCACCGAGCATGTGCTCGATGAGATTGAACGTTCGCTCGATGACGCGCTCAACGTGGTCGCGGTGGCCATCGAGGACGGCAAGTACGTCTACGGGGGCGGCGCGGCGGCGAGCGAACTCGCGCTTCAGCTCCGGGACGAAGCCGCGAAGATCGGAGGCCGCGAACAGATGGCCTACGAGAGCTTCGCGGAGTCGCTCGAGTCGATTCCGCGCACGCTCGCCGAGAACGCCGGTCTCGACCCGATCGACATCCTGATCGAGCTGCGGAAGGCCCACAAGTCCGGCAACAAGCAAGCGGGCGTCAACGTCTACTCGGGTAAGGTCGACGACATGGGTAAGCTCCACGTCATCGAACCGATCCGGGTCGGACGCCAGGCGATCCAAAGCGCGACCGATGCGGCGGTCATGCTCCTGCGCATCGACGATGTCATCGCGTCCAAGTCGAGCCCCCCTCCCTCCGGCGGCGGTCCTGGTGGTGGCGGCATGGGAGGCATGGGTGGAATGGGCGGCATGGGCGGGATGGACGGCGGCGACTTCGACTAGATCGCGCCCGGACCCCTCACTCGAACCCAACCACTTCCCACCGACCCCGGGGGCGCGTCGCCTCCGGGGCCGATAGCTCCTAGGTCGGTCGGATCGCCCGTCCCTTCGAGGGGGGCGTTCGCGCGCGCGACGGCACTCCCTCGGATCGAGCCAACATCCGGCCTACCGCGTGCAGGGCCTGGGAACGGTGGGAGAGTTCGTTCTTCTCTGCGGAACTCATTTGTCCGAAGGTCCGAGTCCTCCCGTCCGGGATGAAGATCGGATCGTAGCCGAAGCCGTGCGCGCCTGCCGGTCGAGCAGCGATGCGTCCCCGGACCTCGCCGGGGAACAGCCAGATCCTCCGGCCTCGGCGCACGCCGGCGACCGCGCGGAAGCTCGCGGTCCGATTCCGGGTCCTCAGCAACTCAAGAAGGGGGCCAAACCGCCAGAGGTCGTAGAAGTGGGCCGAGTAGACCCCCGGGAACCCCTGCAGGCTCGGGATGAACAAGCCCGAGTCCTCGACGAGGACGTATCCCGCCAGGTCCCGCACCGCCGCGAGCTTGGATCGAACGACCGTCTCGAGCTTGGGGGTCTGCGGCTCGGGGAGCGAGCGTCGCTTCCAGCGCACGCGGACCCCGTAGGGTCGGAGTAACTCCCGGACCTCGCGATACTTCCCCGCGTTGGTGGTGACGAAGGTGAGGGCGACCACCGCCGTTCACCACGGATACGAATCGTAGGCGATGACCTCGTCCGGGCTCTTGCGGCCATCGGCGTCCGCGAGGTGGGAGGGGGGGTGCCCGTTGCTCTCTGCCGGGAACCCGATCGGGATGATCGCGATCGGGTGGATCCCTTCCGGGACGCGGAGGACGTTGCGCACCTTCTCGGTGTTGAAGTCGATGAGCCAATTCGTGCCGAGGCCCTCCGAGGTCGCCGCAAGGCGGAGCGTATGGATGGCCACCGCGACATCGAGCGGATAGGCCGAGATGAACCCACCGATCGTGACGGGGAGGTCCTCCTCCACCGAGAACGCGACGATCACGGCCGGGGCCTCCCCCAGGATCTTACCGCGGACGCACGCTTGGGCGAGGAGCCGCTTCTGTTCGTCGTCGCGCACGACGACGAAACGCCACGGTTGCATGTTATGTTGGGAGGGGGCGAGGCGGGCCGCGGAGAGGACCGTCTTCAGGATCTCCGGCGGGATCGGCCGGGATTGGTACTGGCTGCAGGGTCGGTAAGACCGAATCGCGTCGATGACGTCCATGAACCCGATTGGCGAAAAGTTCAGATGCCCGGCGCGGCCGGAGCCGTGCCCAGTCTTCCGAGACGTTGCATTCTACGTATCCCACCCCGGGGGCATTAATAGCGTTTCTGAGCCCGCAGTGGATGCCTGCACGACCCGCACCTCCCATCCAATCGAAATGTCGTGCGGTCCATTCACTATGGGGCGATGTCGGGCGATGCTTGGGTCCGAGGAACGTAGGATCCTGCTCGCGCCCACCTCCCGAGGGCTGGACACCTCTAGATACACCATGCCCGGCCTCTAATACACGGGAGTCCCGATGCGAGGGAACGTTCCCGCTCCTCATCGCCGTTGCCGGCGCCTATCGGGCGTAGTGCATGGGAGCCGTCGCGCCACGGTCCGCACCCTGCTATCCATCGGCGTCGCCGCCCTGCTTGTGGTTCTCGCGCTCGTTGCTGCAGGGGTCCCCACGCGGCCGGCGTCCGCGAGTAGGTCGCCGTCCACTGGGTCACCGCTCGCCGGCATGCTTTCCGCCCCATCGAGTGGCGCCTCGCCCATGCCGTCCTTCTCGGGACATTACCTGCGAACAACGCAGCTGCCTCAAGCCGGAGGGGTGCCGGCATGGCTGGCGTTCGACCCGGCCAACGGTGCGTTCTACGTCGCCGAGTCCCCGTCCTCGGTCAACGTGATCGCGGGCGGAACGACGACCGTCGTCGCGACCGTAAACGTGGGGAACGCCCCGTTCGGTGTGGCGTATGACAGCGGGACCGGGACGATCTACGTCGCCAACTCCGGATCCAACAATGTGAGCGTGGTCTCGTCGACGACCCAGGCGGTCGACGCCAGCGTGAGCGTCGGGAGCGTCCCCGAAGGCGTAGCGTACGCCAGCGCGCCCGGCGAGGTCTATGTGGCCGACCGCGGGTCCAATACGGTCAGCGTCATCCGAGATTCGACGAACACGCTCGTATCGATCATCGATACGGGGATCGCGCCCGTGGGGATCGCCTACGATCCCGCCGATGGAGATCTCTACGTTGCCAACTCCGGATCGAACAGTGTGAGCGTGATCGCAACGGCCTCCCATTCGGTCGTCGTGACGATCCCGGTGGGGAGCGGACCTTACGGCGTCGCATACGACGGAGTCGACGGAACGATCTACGTGAGCAACGGTGGCTCCGGTTCGGTCAGCGTCATCGCGGACTCCACCGATACCGTCGTTGCCACGGTCCACGTCGGCGCCTCTCCTCAGGGCCTGGCGTTCGACGGTCTCAGCGACGAGATCTACGTGGCCAACGGCGACTCCACCGTGACGGCGATCCTCGGATCCACGAACTCGGTCATCACCACCTACCAACTGGACCCGCGCGGAGCTGCGTATGACAGCATGAACGGGGACGTCTGCGTCACGAACGTGGGCAACAACACGTTCGAATGCCTCGTTCCTCCAGGGACCACGACCTACTCCGTCCTGGCCACCGAAACGGGCCTCCCCGCAGGAACGGAGTGGGCCGCCAGGCTGGGGGCAACCACCGAGACCGCGGCGGCCTCCTGGATCATCTTCTTCGACGCGTCGGGCACCTACGCCTACACGATCGCGGCTCCATCCGGGTTCACCGCCAACCCCAGTTCGGGGGTGGTCGTGGTCTCGGGCCGACCTCCGACCCCCGTCGCCATTACGTTCGTGGCGGGGGAGACCTACCCCGTGGTGTTCACGGAGTCTGGGCTGCCCTCGGGCACTAGTTGGTCGGTGACGCTCAACGGAGCGGTGCTCTCCTCCACCACCAACACGATCGGTGGCGCCGAGGCCAACGGCACGTACGGGTTCTCGATCCCGAATGCGGTCGGCGACTCCCCCTCCCCCTCGAGCGGGTCCGTCACCGTGATCGGCGGGCCCATCAGCGTCTCGGTGCTGTTCACCGCCCTCACCTATCCCGTCGTATTCCAAGAGACCGGGCTTCCCTCCGGCACGAGTTGGTCGGTGACGATGGCCGCGACCACCGAGACGACGGCCGGCCCAAACATCACCTTCCAGGAGCCGAACGGCAACTACCTCTACGCGATTGTCGGTGGCCTAGGATACACCGCCGCTCCCAGCTATGGGTACGCGAGTGTAAACGGTGCGCCGTCCGTTCCCGTGGCGATCGTGTTCTCCCCTCCGGGGAGCACGGGCTGTGGTGTCGGGGCACTACCGACGATCGACCGTGCCATGGCCGCCGACCGGCAGCCGTTTCCATCGAGCACGACCGATTTCGCCCCGGGACCGAGGCTCGCCACGACCGATCTTCCGCAGCCCGGCACTCACGTCTCCGGCACGCCCGCGTGGCTCGCCTACGACAGCGCACGCGCGGAGTTCTACGTCGCAGAATGCCCCTCGACGGTCGTTGTCATCGTCATGGGGGGCCCCCTTGCTTCGACCGTTATCGGATCCATCGGGGTCGGCGCCGCCCCGTTCGGGGTCGCCTACGATGGCGCGACCGGTACGATCTACGTTGCCAATAGTGGATCGGGCAACGTGAGCGTCATTTCGGACTCAACGAACAAGGTGGTGGCGACGATCGCCATCGGCGGAACTCCCACCGGCATCGCGTACGATCCCGCGAACGGTGAGATCTATGTGGCGAACGGCGCGTCGAACGACGTGGCCGTCATCTCGGCGGCGACGAACGACCTCGTCGGTACCGTCCCGGTTGGAATCGCTCCCGTCGGCGTCGTGAACGGTTCCGTGAACGGGGACATCTACGTCGCCAACAGCGGATCGAACACCGTCAGTGTCATCTCACAGTTCACCAACGCGGTGGCTGCCACCGTGGCGGTGGGAACGAGCCCGTACGGTGAAGCGGACGACGGGTGGAACGGTGAGATCTATGTCACCAACTCCGCGTCCAACACCGTCAGCGTGATCTCCGAAGCGAGCAACACCGTGATCGCGACCGTGCCGGTCGGCTCCGTGCCGCAGGGGATCGCGTACAACGGCGCGACCGGGAATGTGTACGTGGCGGAGTCCGACTACACCGTCAGTGTGATCTGGCCCCGGAGCCATACGGTCATCGAGACCTTCCTGACGGATCCCGATGGGGCCGCTTTCGATACGGCGAACGGGGATGTCTGCTTCACCAACGTGCAGAACAACACGTTCGAGTGTGCCCTTCCCTCGTCCGTCCCCACGTACCTCGTCACGTTCACCGAGAGGGGCCTCCCCAGCGGATCGCTATGGTCCCTCACGTTCGGCTATGGTGATACGATCAGCACGAGCAGCCCGAGCGTCGTCTTTCACATGTACGCCGGAACGTGGGGGTTCTCGATCGGGGCGATCGCAGGATACGCGGCCACGCCACCGAGCGGATCGGTTCGGGTCCCCGGCGGCTCGTCCAGCGGCTCGGTGAGCGTCACTATCCAGTTCGCGCCGCCCCCTCCGGCCTGGTACGACCTCAACTTCACGGAATCGGGGCTGGGGATCGGTACGGCCTGGTCGGTCAATGTGAACGGCGCCACCGAGGAGTCCGCGGACGCGACCGTGAGCTTCGTCGAGATCAACGGGACCTACACGTACAGCATCGGCGGAGAGGTCGGGTACGAAGTCGTACCCGCGACCGGAACGATCACGGTGGCCGGATCGGCCATCGTCCAAGGGGTCGTGTTTTCTCTCCTAGCGCCGGGGACCTACTCGGTATCCGTCAACGAGACCGGCCTACCCTCGGGCCTCGTGTGGACGGTGACGTTGGGCAGGGCCTCCCAGACATCGCTCAATCCGACCATCTCATTCGCGGAGGCGAACGGTACGTACGCCTACACGATCGCCTCCTCGGGGGGTTACCAACCGTCCACGAGCGCGGGAACCATTACGGTGAGCGGCAGGGCGGTCACCTTGTCCGTCGCATTCTCTCCTCCACCCTCGACGTACCTGATCGAATTCACTCAGATCGGTCTCCCTACCGGCGCATCCTGGACCGTGACGCTGAACGGAGTTAGCAACACTTCCGACACCTCGTGGAACCTGTTCTGGGAACCGAACGGTACGTATTCCTACCAGATCGGAAACGTATCGGGATTCACGATGACGACGAGCTCCTCCGGGACGGTCGTCTGCGCGGGCGGTGCGCATGTGGACGTCCGGTTCGTCGGCACTACGTACGATGTGACGTTCACAGAGACCGGGCTCCCCACGGGGACCGCGTGGGGCGTCACGCTGAACGGTGTAGTGGAAGGCTCGACCAGCACCGCCATCGTCTTCGTGTCGGCGGACGGGACGTTCTCGTACGCCCTGTCGGTGGTCCCCGGAGAGGTCGCCACGCCCGCATCGGGAAACGTGAGCGTCGATGGGGCATCGGTCGCCGTTACGGTCACGTTCTCCACGAACGGGTTCGCCGTAACGTTCACCGAACTCGGGTTGAGCGCCGGGACGAGCTGGTCGGTAACGGTCAACTCGGTCTCCCAGCGTTCCACGACGAACGAGATCGGCTTCACCGAAGCCCCCGGGACGT
>JBEKEW010000059.1:0-7443 GCA_050013635.1 Thermoplasmata archaeon
GAGATCATGGATCATGCATCCCTGATCAAGCCGAACCTCGAAGAATCCGTCTGGATCGCCATCCGCCCGTTGATCGTCGCGGGCATCGCGATGAGCGTGGCCGGGTCCTCCCGACCGTGCTCGGGGAGCGAGCACCTCTTCAGCCACGCACTGGATATGTCGGCGGCCCACCCCAGCTTGCATGGAGAACAGTGCGGGGTCGGCGCGATCATGATGATGTACCTGCATGGCGGGGACTGGCACCGGCTGCGGACCGTCCTTCGCGCGATCGGCGCCCCGACCACTGCCCACGAGCTCGGGATCTCCAACGAGGAGGCGGTCAACGCTCTGGTCGCTGCGCACACCGTTCGTCCGGAACGGTACACGATTCTCGGGGACAGCGGGTTGACGCGCGAGGCGGCCGAGCGTCTCGCTACCGTCACCGGGGTGGTCGGTTGAGCATGGCGGACATCACCTTAATCGCCCAACAGGAGGCCCGCGAGGGGTTCGAGTTCATCTACCAGGGCGGAGCCCCGGTCTGCCGGACCTGCCCGTACCGGCACGCCTGTCTCACGCTCGACCCGGGTCGGCGGTACACGGTTACGAAGGTCCGGCCCATCACGCACCCCTGCGCACTCCAGGAGACCGACGCCCACGTCGTGGAGGTCCGGGCCGTACCGCGCTCGCTGGTCATCGATGCCCGCGGTGCGATCGTCGGAGCTTCGGTCGAGACGGGCCGATTCGCCTGCTCGCGTCTCGATTGTCCGAATTGGGCGATCTGCGCGGGCCCGAGCCTTCCCGTCAAGCAACGGTACCAGATCGAGACGGTTCACCCCGAGATGGCCGAGTGCCGGATCGATCGCAAGCTCAAACGCGTCGAGGCGGTATAGGCCCCCGTCCGCGGCACGGTGGTTCCGGTCAGGTCGGAGAGAGGCGCCGCGAAGACGATCGAGGGATCTCCGCGGAGTGGTTGGATCCGACCAGCTGCGATCCCCCCTGGGAGGGCAGCGTCGATCGCTCCGCCTGCGAAGCGGCGCGGCGAGATCGCCGCGCATGCAACGTCATAACCGCGTAGGCGATGCTCCATTCCCATGGGGGCTGTGGGGTAGCTACAGACGTGAGGAACAACCCTCGGTCTGCTCTACTGGTCCATCCTTCGGGCTTTGGGAGCCCGGGACCCCGATTCAAATTCGGGCAGCCCCACTTCGGCTTCGTGGTCGGCGCGGTTCGGGGAACCTCCTCGCCAGGTGCCCGTAGGGGAGAGGAGCCGCGGGCGCCCTCACAGCCGGACCTGGGTGGAGTCTCCGAGGATGCATGAGATTCGGAGACCACGTTGTTCGGTCGCGCGCACGATCGCTGAGCGACCCACGATCGAGTTCGAGACGATCACCGGCCCGTCCAGTTGCACGCCCTCCATGAGGATGCTTCGATGGAGTTCGGCCCCCCGGATCATGCATCGATCTCCGATCGCGTTCCACGCTCCGATCACGGAACCGGCCTCGATCCGCACCCCCGCGCCGACGACCGTGGGCCCCGTGACGCGGGCGCCCGCGGCGATCCGGGAGCCGGCCCCGACACGAACGGGGCCGACCAGTTCGGCTCCGTGCTCGACCGTGCCGTCGATCGTGAAGTAGTCCGGGGGCCGGGTGCGGAGGACCATCTCATTCACTTCGAGCAGGCTTTCCGGTTGCCCGGCGTCCTTCCACCAGCCCTCTACCCGCTGGACGGCCACGCGGCCCCCGCGCCGATGGAGGTTCCAGATCGCCTCGGTAATCTCCAGTTCTCCGCGTCGGGAGGGGGTCAGGGCCTCGATGATCGGATGGATCGCCGGCGTGAAGAGATAGACCCCGATCAAGGCAAGATTGCTTCGCGGAGAGGCCGGCTTTTCGACGATGGAAACGATTCGCTCCCCTTCCAGCTCCACCACGCCGTAGTCGCTGGGGTGATCGACGGGAGTGACACCGACTACCGCGTCGACCTCCCCCGCGTGGTAGCGCCGGATCAGCGGCTGGACGCCTTGCTGGAGCAGGTTGTCCCCGAGGTACATCACGAACGCGTCATCACCCAAGAACTCGCGGGAGCACAGTACCGCGTGAGCGAGCCCCTTGGGATCCCCCTGCCGGATGTAGGTGACTCGGAGCCCGAACGCCTGGCCATCGCCGATCGCTTCCTGAATGCCCTCGGCGATCGGACCCAGCACGATGCCGACCTCCCGGATCCCTACGTCCGCGAGGTGCCGGAGGCCGTAGAACAGCATCGGTTGGTTGGCGATGGGGATCATGTGCTTGTTGCCGGTGAACGTGAGCGGCCGAAGCCGGGTCCCATGCCCACCGGCGAGCAGCAGGCCTTTCACGGCGGATCCCGCTGTACTCGATCCCAGTCGAAGGCCGTCCCGCCCAGCGTAGGAACCGGAACCTCGGAGAAAGGCCGTCGTCCTTCATCGCTCGGATCGTACAACTGGGTGGGGTAGTTCACCAACACGAACGGATCCGACGGGTGGAGGTTCCCGATGACGTGGCAGACCCCTGGAGGGATGGTAATCAGGTGCGTGGTCTGGGATGGGCCCTCGGAAGGGGAGGCCGTGCCGCGGTACGGGGCGCCCCGCATACGGATCGCGGACAACGTTCCCCGGCTCGGGCTATCGGGCCGTGCGTCGAACAGGACGAGGGTCATCTCCCCCAGAGGGACGACGAAGCGATCGACCTGACGCCGGTGGAGGTGCCATTGATGGCGGTCCCGGAACTGGCCGGGCACCGTTACCGATGTGTAGCTCATGGCAAATCGATCGCCCTCGATCTCCCGGTCGTCCGAGCGCATCGTCTCCACGAGGAAGCCGCGCGGGTCGTGGTGGATCACACGGGGGAGGACCCGGCAGCCTTGGATCCGGAGCTCGGGGGGTTCGATCCTCGGTATGTTCGGAGAGACTACCATCGCCGACAACGTCCCCTTTCTCGGCCCATCACCCAGACCCGGGAGTTAAGCCCGTTGGCCCACCTTTGACGTGAAAGCCGTCGGCGGTCGAGGAAAGGAGCTCATGGCTTTCCCTCCTGGGCCACCACGCGCCGGCCTCCCTCAAGGTAATCGAGAGGGTGGAACTCCATCAGCGCCAGGCGGTCGATGCGAAGGCCTCCGTGAAGGGGACGAGGAGTGCGACCCGGACGCGCAAGCTCTGCTTCGAGCGAGGATGATCGTAGACCGTCTGTGGACCTTCCCGCCGCCCGGAGCGCGCTCGCGGCAAAATCGAACGGTGTGGTCGGGGAAGGTGAGGCAACATGGAAGGTTCCTCCTTCGTCCGACGCGAGCAGGCGGGCGATGATCGCGGACACGTCCGGGATCCATGTGGGGGTGATCCCCTGATCCAAGTACAGTGGAAAGAGCGTCCCTTCCGCATACCGCCGCAAGACGGTCCGGAGGAAGTCGAGCTTCTGGGGATGCCCGAATCGATAGGGGAAGCTGATACGGATGACGGAGGCAAGGGGTCCGGATCGGAGGGTGGCGATCTCTCCGTGCCCCTTGGAGTATCCATACCAACTTACGCGGGGACCCCACGGCGAGGGAGGTTCCGCCTCGGCGTAAGGGCCCCTGCCGCCGTCGAAGACGTAGTCGGTGGATAGTTGGATGAACCGGGCCTCCCGCGCGGCGCATTCCTCGGCGACCCACCGTGGCAGCTCCGCGTTGAGGGTCCAAGCGCTCGAGCGAGCGAGGACGCCCGGGTCGGAGGGCCATCGGTCCGGCCGCTCGGATTCGCAGCCGTCGACATCGGTTCGTGCGGCGAAGTTCACGACCGTGTCGGCGGAGGAATCGCGGACGAGCCGACGGACGGCCTCCTCGTCCACGAGCGAAGTCGGAACGAACCCGTCCACGCGGAGACCGATCGAAGCGGGATGGGTACGACCCGCAGCGACACATACGAGCCCACGAGGTCGTCGTTCGACAAAGTCGCTGCCGACGAGAGAGGTGGCGCCGAGGATGAGTAGGGAGCGCCTCATGCAGATCGACGGAGGATGCACACCGGCGGAGACCTAAGAAGCTCCCGTTCGCCGGCCATCCTTCGAATCGCGAGGGCCGACCACCGTACGTATCGAGCCTCGCGCGCCGCTCGCATCGCCGTAACGCTCTTACTGCCCACCCGACTGAACGCGTGGATGCGCGTGGTAGTGACCGGAGGCGCGGGGTTCATCGGCTCCAACTTGGTCCACTACTGGTCCCGGGAGCACCCGTCGGACGAGCTCATCGTCATCGACAAGCTGACCTACGCCGGGAACCGCCGGTCGATCGAGAGCCTGGAGCGGGAGGGACGACTGAGGTTCGAACATGCCGACATCTGCGACGAAAAGGCCATGGAGCGGATCCTTCCCGGAACCGATCTCGTCCTCAATCTCGCGGCCGATACCCACGTCGATCGATCGATCGGGGACCCCGCTCCCTTCGTGCAGACCAATGTGGTGGGCACCCTCGTGCTCCTCGAAGCCGCTCGGCGGCATCGGATCGGGCGGTTTCACCAAGTCTCCACGGACGAAGTGTTCGGCGCGCTCGCTTTGGATCGGTCGGCGGAACGGTTTACGCCGGAGTCACCGTACCGACCACGGAATCCGTATGCCGCCAGCAAGGCCGCCGCCGATCACTTGGTCATGGCCTACCAGCATACGTACGGGGTCCCCGCCACGATCTCCAACTGCGGCAACAACTTCGGCCCGTACCAGCATCCGGAGAAGCTGATCCCGCGTGCCATCGTCCGGCTGCTGTCGGGTCACAAGATCCCGCTCTACGGCGCGGGCGCGAACGTTCGTGATTGGATCTACGTGGAAGACCACTGCGAGGCGTTGGATGTTATCGCCCATCGCGGCGAACCCGGCCGGACGTACGTGGTCGGGGCCGATGGGGAACACACGAACCTGGAAATCGTCACCGCGATCGCGAGTCGGCTCGGCCGGGATGCGAGTGCGATCGAGCACGTTCCGGACCGCCCCGGTCACGACCTTCGCTACGCGTTGGACAGCCACCGGATCCGCTCCGAGCTGGGATGGCGGTCGCGAATGACGTTCGATGACGGGCTGGACAAGACCGTGCAATGGTACGTGGCGAACCGCCGGTGGTGGGAGCCGATTCTCGCGTCCTCCGGGATCGTTTCGGGTGCATCGGGCGCCGCCGGCATCTGAGGAAACCCCCCTCGCGGCACGCCCCACTCGCCGCTCGTTCCTCGACGGGGCTCGTCTCGACCGAGGACCGTGTCCCCCTACGCGCCGATGCGGGATTCCCACCGCTGAGCCAGCGAAGGGGAGAGAACACCGGTGAGCGCCTCGGCGATCCCGCGGCGTGCCTCCGCGTCACCGCTGCCCCAACGAGGGTAGTTCGATAGAAACCGCAAGTACGACCCCGCCATCCGCGCGAGCTCCCTCCGCGTGCTTCCGGTGACGATCATCTCCCGGATCGTGCGCGCGTAGAGGCTCTTCTCGATGTAGCGTGCCGAGAGGTCGAACGACGCGGCGTACTCGAGCATGCCCGATTCTCGGCAAAGGTCCGCCAGTCGATGCGCGTCCAGGACCCCATCCCTCAGGGTTCGAATCCCCCAGCCCGCGGCGTGCGGATGTTCACGATACCGCGTGGAGCGGCGATCGTCGAAGTGGAGGGCATACACGGATAGGACCCCGGCCGCGAAGTAGAACTTGTCCACGGCAGCCATCTCCTCCATGCGAGCGGCCAGCCGGTCGCTGATCAACTCCCTTCGGATCACGATGGTACTGTTGTTGAACGCCCCTCGGAACCCGCGCAGCTCGGGAAGCCGGAGCACCTTCTCGTCCGGGGCGACCTCGATCGGACCCCCGTGATCGAGGGCTTCGTCGATCTGGTGCGGAGCCCATCGGTCCATGGGGACTCCCTTCCCCTGCTCGTCGATCACCGAGATCCGGTTGCGATAGTACCCCACGTGCGGGTGGGCCGCGAAGACCTCCAGTACGCGCGCCAGTCGATCCGGTTCGAACTGATCATCGTCGTCGAGGAACGCGATGAGGGGGGCCCGCGTGCCTCGGATCGCGTTGAGCCACCACCTTCCGATTCGCGGTTCTTCGTCGAACCGCGACCGGACCCCCTGCGCATCGAGCACCGAATCGATCTCGGGGGATCGGAAGTTCTTCGTGACGAGGATCTCCACGTCGCGTCTCGGAACGGTCTGCCCCACGACCGACGCCACCGCATCGAGCAGGTAGCGCTGGCGCGAGAATGCTCCGATGATCACGGAGATCCGGGGGGCGGCGTCGGGCGCCATCAGCATCCTCGTAGGGTGCGGCCCGAGCTCCGGACGCCGAACGAGTCCCGACCTCTCATCTGTCGTCCCTCAGCGAGCGCTCGAAGCCGCATAGGCACGACGGGTCCGCCGGACCGCATAGGCCCGCTGCGCGCCGGCGGGAAAGAGCACGCTGGCGGAACCGTAGGCAAGTGCGGCCCATGTCTCGAAGTCCCAGTGGCGTTGATCCGGGTGCCGCCCGAGGAACCGCGCGTACTCTCCCGCTCGCCGTGCGACCGCCGGCCGTCCTTCCATCTTCGCCACTCCCTCCACGATCGACTCCGAGAGTAGACGCTTTTCCACCTCGCGGGAGCGTTGCTCGAACCAGCCGGCATACCCCGACAATCCCGCCGAACGGGCGATCTTGGTGAGCTGGCGGTGGTCCGCCAGGCCCTTGCGCAAGGTCCGGACCTCCCCGCTGACGTTGCCTCCATGATGGCGATACAGTGTCAACCGGCGGTCGTCCAAGAATAGGCCGAACGGCGACGCGATCGCGGCGATGAGGAAGAACGGGTCCGGGCTCGAGAACCCCTCGTACGGCGAGGTCAGATCCGGTCTCAAGACCTCCCGTCGCAGAACGATGGTACTGGAGTTGAAGAACGAGTACGTGCGCCGGATGAACGGGAGCATCGCCTCCTTTTGGTCCGGGCCCACCCATACCGGGCCGGTCCCGTCGAAGAGCGGATCGATCTCGTTCTTCCCCCAGTACGCCTCAGGGATCGGGGCTCCCCGCTCATCGACCACGGAGACACGGTTGCGGTAGTACCCGGTCTGCGGGTGAGCGCGAAAGACCTCCAGGACGTGCTCGAGCCGGGTGGGTTCGAACAGGTCGTCGTCGTCGAGGAACGCTATGAGGGGCGCCCGGGTCGAGCGCGCGGCTCGGAAGAGCCATCGGTTGATGGTCCGATCCTCGTCGAAGAGCGACTCGATCCCGTGGGTCTCGAGGAATCGATCGACCCGAAGGGAGCGAAAGTTCTTCGTCACTAGGACGTCGAACCGTCGCCGGTCGATCGTCTGGTCAAGGACCGATTGGACCGCAGGGATCACAAAATCCTCTCGCGAGTACGCTCCCACGACGACCGAGACCTCGGGCGCCCCCTCGGCGCTCCGGGGCGATTCCGGCGGGTCGGGAAGGAGGAGGGGCTCGACCGACGGGAGGTGTTGCGGAGGAGATGCGAAGT
>JBEKEW010000060.1:0-7415 GCA_050013635.1 Thermoplasmata archaeon
GAACTCCTCCAACCACCGGGGAGCGTAGCGAAGGAGCTCGGCGCGCGTGTCGGGTCGGAGCTGCTCCCACGCCCGCTCATCGCCGGCGAAGAGTCTGAAGAGCCCCTGGGCCGCACCCTCGGCGTCCCCGGCGCGGATGCGGTCCTGCTCCTCGTGCAGCTCGGCGCGCAACCGCTCGGCTTCCGGAACCGTCACCGGGTCGTCGTCCAGGAGGCCGATGTACGGGGGCTCATGGAGCGCGAGGCTGCGGACCAGTTCGGGTCGATCGACGGCGAGGCGGAGCGCCACCATCGCCCCGTACGAATGACCGACCAAATGGGCCGGATAGTGGTCCGTCGATTCTAGGAGGGCGCCCAGATCGGCGGCATCGCTCTCGAGAGCATGGCTCCGAGGAACGAAGGAGCTCTGCCCGTGCCCTCGGCGGTCGTAGGCGATCACCTGCATCGACGCCGCGAGCCCCGGCACGACGGCGCGCCAGGAACGATGGTCGACCCAAGATCCGTGCACGAGGAGCACCGGATCTCCTTCGCTCCCCTGTACGATGTAGTGGAGGTCCACCCCGTTCACCTCGACCTTCGGCATCGACCGCTCCCGAGGAGTCACCGCCGGCGGGCGACGTAGATCACCGCGAGCGAGTTCGCCGGAGCGGAGTGCGCCTGGACGCGTCGGAAACCGGCTTCGTGGAACAGCTTGCGCGCCCGCTGGACCCCCCACGCCGCACCGAGACCGACGCCTCCGTGGGCGAGCGACACGGGCAGACAGTACGAGACACCGATCCCGTAGAGGTACGCCGCTCCGGGGTTCCCCAGGTTCTCCTCGAGGCGGCTCGAGGTGCGGGGCTCGACCGCGAAGAGGATCCCCTCCGGCGTCAGGGCACGGGCGATCGCCCGCAGCGTGCCCAACGGATCGGCGAAGTCGTGGATCGTATCGAAGATCGTGATCGCCTCGAAGGGACCGAGCTCGGCGAGACCCTCGACCCCGCGTCGCTCGTGCCGGACATTCTTCAGCCCCCACGCGCGGGCCTCGATCCGGGCCAGCCGCAACGGTGCGGATGCCCGGTCGATCCCGAGGAACGTCGAGCGCGGGTACGCCCGCGCCATCAGGTGCATCGGGTGAGCCGATCCGCAGCCGACGTCCGCAACGCGCGCCCCCGCCCGGAGCCGCGCGTCCAGTCCCCGGGCGCGTGGGAGGTACGCGCGGACGAGAAGGGCGTCGTACCGGCGCCGGTTGAGCTCGTCCATGATCCGGGGGAACCCGGGGAGGTAGGCCGAGTAGGGGATCCCCCCGCCCCGGCGGAACGCGCGCACGATCGCGTCGGAGTGGGGAGCGCCCACGAGCGCCATTCGGCTCCCCGCCGCGAGGTTGTACGGCGAGTCTCCCGTGAGGCAGACCGCGCGATCGGGATCGAGGGAGAAGATCCGACCGCGGGGCTCGTAGCCCACGATGCCCGCGGCGGCGATCGCGCTCAGCCATTCTCGGACGTATCGTTCGGTCAGGTGCGCCCGACCGGCGATCTCCTCGCTCGTTCCGGGCCCGGCAGCGAGGGTGTCCCACAGGCCCGTTTCGGCCCCGATCCGGATCATGAGGGTGAGCGTCGTGTGGGAGTAGATCTCCAGAAGGGCACGCGCGAAGCTCCGCGTCTCGGGAGCCGGTTCGACGCGGTCGGGCACGCTCGAGTCCACCGCTCCGCCCGTATATCCGTGCGCGCCGGGTCCGTCTCCGGGACCGCTCTGGGGTCGTGTCGGGGACCGGGGGCCACCGGCTTTACGTTCGCCGGGACGTAGCTCCGACGATGAGCCACATCTTCCAACGACCGCTCTGCGACCTGGGACGGGCGTACGACTTCGCGTTCCGCCCGATCACGGGCAACGCGGACGCCCGCATGGGCGGGGCGTGCGACGAGCGGCCGAGCCGGTTCGAGCTGTACGCGGCGCTCGCGGACCCCGCGTCCCCCGCCGCCGACTGGCAGCGGTTCTCGTTGTGTGCCGAGCATCTCCAGCAGTTGCGCGCATACGATGGGAAGATCCAAGCGACGGGACGGCCGAGCCGGTTCCGCGGTCCGTCGTCGTAAATGAACATCCCGCATTCAGGGAAGGGGCGCGCGATACGGCGCCGTTCGCTCGAGACAGACCTCCCACAGGCGACGTGCCGCCTCGCGGTCGTGCGAGGCATGGGAGGAGCGGTGGGGGCGACTGGCGACGAAATACTGGCCCGTGGTCGCACCGATCTCCGGAGCGCTTGCGAGGTAGGTCAGGGTCCTCGCTCCATGCTGGGACGAGGTCCCGAACAGCCGCTTGCCCACGCGGAAGAGGTGGGCGGTGATGGTCCCGCCCTCATCGCCGAAGCGGCTCCGGATGAACCCCGGGTGGCATGCGTTGAACGTCACCCCGAGGTCCGCGTGGCGGCGGGCCGCCTCGTACGTCAGGAGGAGGACGGCGAGCTTGGACTGACCGTACGCCCCGAATGCGGAGTAGCCGCGGGACCGGTCGAGATCGTCGAGATGCAGCCGGCCGCTGCGGTGGGCCGCGGACGCGACGTTGACGACGCGACCGCGAGCGGCCTCGAGTCGGTCGCGGAGGAGTTCGATCAGGAGGAACGGCGCGAGGACGTTGAGCGCGAACGTCCGCTCGTTCCCCTCCGAAGTGAGTGCGCGTTCATAGAAGATCGCGCCCGCGTTGTTGACCAGGACGTCGAGCCGGTCGGTCGACCGCCGGATCTCCGTCGCGAGCCGACGGACCTCGGCCAACCGGGAGAGGTCGGCGAGAAGGAGGCGGAGGTCCGCGTCCGGCACCCGCCGCCGGATCCGATCGAGCGTCGCCTCTCCCCGCTCCGCGGAGCGGCCGACGAGGAGGACCCGCGCCCCGGCGGCCGCCAGCTGGCCCGCGCAGATCTCCCCAATCCCCGAGGTCGCCCCCGTGACGACGCAGATCCGCCCGGCGAGGGGGTGCGATGTAGCGGTGGATGCGACGGAGTTCTTCATCGGAACCGGACGGGTCTACCTCCGCTCCCGGCGGACGCGCTAACCCCCTCTCGGTCCGTCGCCAGCCTTCACCTATATATGCCCCGGAAGGTCGCTGGGGATGCCAGCCGGGGAACCCCCGGGGGGAAGAAACCATGGTCACCGTAGAAGTCGATCACAACAAGTGCACCGGTTGCCAACATTGCCGCGATGTCTGCCCCGTGACCGTCTTTGAGATGCAGCCGCGGGAGAAGTTCCCCAACGCTGTGGATGACCCGGCCGTCGCCGCCAAGTTCCAGTTCCGCGTGGAGAAATCCGCGGTCATCGCGGGGCCGGACTGCATCATGTGCGAGGCCTGCCTCGCGGAATGCGAGGGCGAGTGCATCACGATCGTGGACGACGAGGGCAAGGTCCACCAGTCCACCTACAAGTAGATCGACGGCGACCGACCCCCCGTCCGGAGGGACGCTCCGCCGCTCACGCGGTCCACGGCGCGGGGATCCGCCGGAACGCGTTCTTCACGGTCGGCGCGCCTCCGCGGGGCGGGAACCGTACGTCGACCGCGGCCGACCGGCCGAACGCGCCGAACTCGAGGGAATACCAGGTGACGACCGTGCCCGCCGCCCCCTCATCGTGCACGTACCCGAAGTGGTAGGTTTCGGCGAGGAACCGGCTCGCGTGCCGCGCGAGCGGATACGAGCGCTCGAGCGCGTCCTCCGGGCCGGTGATCGGCCGATCGATCGGGCCCGATACCTCGAGCGGCACGTCGACCGTAAGGGGCCCCTGGGTAAGGCCCCGTCCGAGAACGTACCGGCCGAACGTCGTACGCATCCGATCCGCGCTCTTGCGCTCGGAGATCACGACCCATACGAACGGGTTGGATGTCGGGACCACGTGGTCGTAATCCCCGAGCGAGGTGAGCCGCCGCCCCACGTAGAGCCGGGCCGTGAGGCGGAGCGCAAAGTAGGCGACGAAGAATCCCGCGAACGCCCAGAGCGTCCCCAGGTAGATCGAGTAGGAGACCGCGTTGCGCTCGACCCCGAGCAGCAGGTAGAAGCCGACGACGCTCACGAGCAAGGTGGTGAAGTTGATCGCGCGGTCGGCGTCCATCTCGAGCTTGCGCTCGGAGAACGGCGCGAGCGGCGGGACCGCGAAGTTCGTGAAGCCGTCCTGCAGGATGTGGGCGCAGCCCCCGACCTCCATCACGACGAAGTAGAGCCACGGGCTTCCCGGGAGGATCAGCGGTGCTACCAGCGCGCCGACGACCGCGATCACGGTCACGCCGAGGAGCGAGTGGGTGATCCCGTGGTGGCGGAGGATCGGCCAGCGTCGGCTGAGCGGAAAGAGCAGCGCGTCGGCGTCGGGCAGCCCGCCGGCCAGGGCGCCCGCCGCGAGGTACTGTACCTGGAGGCCCGTGATCCCGAAGGTGAGCAGATAGGCGACCAGGACGTGGCTGAAGAGGTCCACGGGAGGGAGAACGCCGCTGCCTTACAGCAGGCCTTCCTCCATCACCTCGACGGACTCTACGTGGGGGATCTTGGCGAGCGCGTGCTCCGTCGAGTCGAGGACACCGCCCGTGTCGCTCATGATGACGCTCACGAGGAGCGCCTTCAGCCCGAATGCGATGTCCTTGACCTGCATCCCCCGCACCTGGACGCCCTGCGGAAGCGAGGCCCGCACGCCCTTCGCCATCTCGTCCATCTTCGTCTCGACCCCCGTCGGCATGAGCCGGAACAGCACGGCCACCTGACCCATCGTTCGACCTCCGGATCCACCTACGGCCCCGTGAAGGTGCACTTGGCGCAGACGTACAGGACGCTCTGGTCGCGGCAGCGGGGGCAACGGCCGATCGTGACCTCTCCGCAGCCCGGACAGAGGAACTGCGTCGACCCCTTGACGGGCAGCGCGGCCCCGCAGCTGGTGCATTCCAAGGTCGCCGCCTCTCCCATGATCGATCGTCCCAAGTATCGGCGGACCGTCTACGGACGGCCTCGGTTCCGCCGGCGGCCGCCCACCAAGATGAGGGATATAAAGACGACGGCTACGAAGGCGACCACGCCGAGCACGATCCAGATGGTGTAGTCCGGAGCGGGGCCGGTGATGTAGAACGAGTAGGCGTAGTTGTACTGCCCGTTCGGGAACGTGACGAGCCCCTTGTCGGCGGTGGGCATCGTTATCGTGAACGTATGCCATCCGGAGGAGAACGGCGGAGTCGCGTACTCCCAGTCGACCGTGTAGACCTGGCCCGGGGTGAGCGTCGGCACGGTGTAGAGCCCGGCGAATTGGCCGTCCAGATAGAACGAGATCTGGAAGCTGAGCACGGTCGAGGTCGGCCCGGCCCGGAGCGATACCGTGAGGTGGTAGGGCTGGACCACGAGGACGGCGTAGGTGAGGTTGATCGACTGGTTCTGGTCGAGGTAGACGGAGGATATCATCACCCGGATGGTAATGGTCTCGCTGACGTTGCTGACCGTCAGGGTCGTGTGCGCCGGGGTCGTGTTCGTGATGATGCCGGTCCCGGGGCTGATCGTGACGCCGGTGAGGTTGGCCGCGCTCAGGCTGGCGTAGTAGCTGATGTTGCCGATCATCTCGCCCGTCGGGCTTACGGCGGGGCCCCCGCTACCGTTGATCGTGTAGAACTCGGCGCCGTTGTAGGCGAGGACCGCGGGGCCCGTAATCGATCCGGTAACGGGCGTCACCGGGGTCGGCACGCTCGGGTAGGTCGCGTGCGCGGTGCCGGCGAGACCGAGCGCCCCCGCGCTCAGGACGAGGGTCAGGAGGAGCGCGACGACGATCGGAGCGCGGAAGCGGTCGCGGGGAACGTCGCTCATCTACGCTCCCAGCGCCGCGTCCGGTTCCAACGCCAGACCAGCACGATGGCCACGAGCACGATCGCCGGCACGAAGAGCAGGACGGGGACGAGCCACGGGGGTAGCGTCGCGGGGGCGGTCCCGACCCCCGGACCCACGAGCGTGAACGTGGTCGTGTTGATCGAGACCGTGACGACCGGAATGGTCAGCTGGGTCCGGCGTTGGAGGCTCGAGTTGGTGATCGACGTCGCCGCCGAGATCGTCGCGGAGCCGGGGAGGAGGAACACCGGACCCTTCGCGGTCAGGTTGAGGAGGTAGGTCGTGTTCGTCGCGGCCTGGAGCTGGACCGGGCCGGAGATGATGGCCCCGTTCTGGGTGATGTTGTAGTTCCATCCGAGGTTCGCGAGGCGCGTCCCGTCGACGACGTTCATCGTGACGGTCTCATTGATGTTCCCGTTGTCGACGAGGTAGAACGGCACGAGGATCCGCGTCGGAGCGATCTCGGGGGGTTGGCTGGAGGACACCGGTCCCAGGCCGAGCCCGTAGTACGGCACGACGTGGATGACCGGAACGGGCGCGATCGTCGCCATGGTCGTGCCGTTGTCCGCGACGGCCTGCAGGGCGATCCCGGGGTGGGCCACCAGTTCGCCGGCCGGCACCCGGATGGCGACCTGGACGGTCGCCGCATTGGACGACGTTCCGACCCCGAGGGTGACCGTGGACGGAGAGAAGGTGAAGTTCCAGAACGCGGGGCTCCCCACGAAATGCAGCGTCTCCGGGCCGGTGCTGTTGCTCGTCAGTCGGAAGGTGAAGGTCGAGGTCGCCCCACCGGGGATCGTGGAGGACGTCGGACCGACGAGCGTGGCGGAGACATGGTAGATGTAAACGTACGTGAGCGCCAGGGTCGTCGCGAGGTTCCCTCGCACGATCGATACGGTCTGCGTCCCCGAGGCGTTGGCCGTGGGCCCGAACGGCGAGCCGACCGCGGTTGCGCGCACCGTGTACGTACCGACGGGAAGCGAGATCGTGTAGGGGACCCCGAGGGTGAGACCGGTGAAGACCGCCGTGGCACCCGTGCCGACGGGACCCACGGAGAGCACGACGGCCCCTCCTCGGATCCCTCCCGAGCTCGGGGTGAGCACCGTCACGGTGTACGCCCAGGTGGCTTGGAGCGGGATCGTGTAGGAACCGACCGAGGGAAGCAGGACGACCTGACCGATCGCCGCCAGCGGGTCGCTCGGGCCGCCTCCCGTGGCGTAGAGCGTGTACGTCCCGGGGGCGAGCGCGATGGAGAACGCACCCGACGTCGTGCTCACGACCGTCACCGCGGAGGAGCCGGACGGTCCGGTGATCCGCAAGGTGCCCGAGATCGGAAGCGATCCGGCGGCGTTCGTCAGCGTTCCGTTGAACCAGACGGGGTCGACGTACGCCGACGTGCTGACCGTACAGTCGCCGTTGGAGCCCGCGGGCACGGCACAGGCCCCCCCCACCGCCGTGTACGTCGTGTAGTAGCTACCGTTCGGGCCCGGTCCGAGCAGCGTATCCTGGAAGCTCACGCCGTACGTGGTCGAGCCGGGGAGAAGGACCGAGAACTTTCCGGAGGCCAGGCCTCCGGTGACGTTGGCACGGTCGGGCGCGCGGAACGT
>JBEKEW010000061.1:0-7412 GCA_050013635.1 Thermoplasmata archaeon
TCGCGGTGATGGCCGCGGCGTTCCTCCTGCTGAGCTTCGCCTACGGTCCCCTCATCGCCGTACTCCCCGCGTTCCTGGTCCTGTACGGTCTCACCTTCTTCTTCGCGAACTTCGGACCGAACACGACGACGTTCGTTTACCCCAGCGAAGTCTTCCCCACGTCGTTCCGCTCCACCGGCCACGGGATCGCGGCGGCCTCGGGGAAGGCCGGCGCCGTCCTGGCGGTCTTCCTCTTCCCGACCCTCGTCGCCGCCTACGGCCTCCCCTGGTTCCTGGGAGTGCTCGCCGTGGCCTCGTTCCTCGGGTTCGTGGTCACCATCACGCTCCTGCCCGAGACCTCGCGTCGCTCGCTCGAAGATGTGTCGGGGGAGGACGAGCTCGCCGTACTCGTTCGTCGCTTCTCCACGTACCTGCGTTCGCTCTGCCTCACGATCAGCCAGGGTGCACGGGCACTCCAGGATCTCCTCGAGGATCCGGTGACGGACCGGGATGCCAAGGTCGCGAATCTCCGGGCGATCGAGCACTCCGCGGACGAGGAGGTGCACCGGATCTACGTGGAGCTCAACCATCGGCGGCTCTCTGCGGCTGCCCGTACCGACATCGGCCGCTTGGCCAGCACGCTGGACGACATCATGGACGGGATCGAGAGCGTCGGCGCCCGCGTCGCGACGTACCGGCTCTCCGTCCGCAGCCCGGAGCTCACCCGGTTCGCGGCGATCGTGGTGGAATCGGTGAACTCCGTCAGCGAAGGGATCCTCGCCCTGGACGACCTCTATCGCGGGCAGACCGAGGGGCTCTTGCGGGTGATCGTGGAGGTCAACCGCCTCGAGAACGAGGCCGACGACCTCCTTCGGGACCTCCTGGAGAAGCTCTTCCAGGGTTCCGATCCCCTCGAGATCCTCAAATGGAAGGACTTCTACGAGCGGCTCGAGCTGATCACCGACCGTTGCGAGGACGTGACCGACGTATTCCAGGACCTCGCAGTCCGGTACGCACCGGTTCCCTAGAGGACCATGGGCGTCCGCTCGAAAGCTCACTCAATGCCTGCTACTCTTCGGCATGCCAGGATCTTCGTACCGGTCTGCGCTCGCCCTCGATCACCGAGAACGGGCCGGCGGTCAAAGGGCAGGCTGGATCTTGCTCGATGCTGGAAACCTCCCTTTTCGAACCGGGGGACCTCTCGAAGTACGGGGGATTCCGTCCACCCCTTCGGCCTCAGCTACCGGAAGGACGCTTACCGGTGCCTTCGGGTCCGCGTCGGGGCGGTCTCACCGGCAGGACCCTCGGGGGTAACTCTGACTGAATTCGGGTTAAGGTAGACTTCTTGAGGTCCCACCCGGATTCACGAGCATGCAGGAAACCGGCCGGCTCCCTCTAGGCGTAGCGATCCTGGCCATTCTGATTGGGATCTTCGGATTCTTCGTACTCATCGGTGGGTTGCTCCTCCTCCTTACCGTCGCGGGGGTCTCCCTCGGAGCGCTGGGCGTTACCGTCGTGTTCGGCATGACTGGAATCGGCGCGGCCATCATCGTGCTGGTCGTCGGGCTGGTCATCCTCGGGACGGCGTTCGGCCTCTGGAACCAAGAACTGTGGGCGCTGGTCCTCGCCATCATCGTGCTCCTCTTCTACGCGGTGGTAGAGTTCCTGGGCAGCGCGTGGCTGGGCCTTGTTATCGTCGTGCTCCTCCTCGTCTATCTCGTGGCGGTCTCGAGTCATTTCGACTGACCGGTGAGCTCCTCCACGACGGGCATTCGCACACATCCCCTATCCCGTCGAGTTCTTCCTCGTCGTGCGGTCCGCGGGAGGGCTCCACGATGAGGGCGTCGCCGAGCTCGGCGATCGACCACCCGGGCGAGGGACCCGATACCGGCACGCCCTCGAGGACCTCCATACGACCGCACCGTAGCCGACTCGTGACCCGTGGGGGAGCGGTCGGTGGGACCTACCCACCGAGGTCCGTTCGGGTCGGACGAGTGCGGACGGGAGGGCGCGGGGTCGCTGACCCCCCTAATAGCGGAAGACGGCCGTCGGACCTGCCGTGGGGGCATCTTCCGTGAAGCGGGATGGGGCGCGGGAGGTCGAACGAGACGCTCGGCCCAGCGAGGAACCGGTCGTGCATCTCGAGAGGTCCCCGGGGAAGGTGGAGGTAGAGCTGAGCGACATCGATTCGTTGTTCGATCGGGACGCTCCGCCGAGCTATCCGCACACCGGGCCGATGCTGAACCGGGCCGTCGTGAAATTCTTGCTCGATTCCGTTCGCCAGGATCGTCGAAAGCCGGAGGTCGAAGTCACGATCGCGTTCCGGACCGTTCCGCTCCGGCCGGAGGAGGAGGCGCGCACCCGAGCCCGGATGAGCAGCTTCTTCGCTAACGAAGCTGAACTGGCCGCGCTGGAAGACCGAGTGAACCAGACGGAGGGGTTCGGTTCGCTCCGGTTCGCGATCCCGGTGGTCATTGTCGCTGCACTCGTCGCAGGACTCCTCTCCGCCAACTCGACCCTATTGGGCGGACCCGCCTTCCTCACGGCGATCGCATACCTCGTCGTCATCACGGTCGTCTGGGTGATGCTGTGGGACCCGATCGAGAAGCTCCTGTTTGATGCGTATCTCATCCGGCTCCGAATCTATGCCTTCCACAAGCTCGCTGCGGCCCAGACCGCGTTCGTCTACCGGCCGGCCTCCGTAGCTGTCGCGGGACCTACCCCCGATTGACCGACCCCATCTAGACTCGACTCCGAGTCACCCTCCGGGTCCATGAACGCCGCTCGTACCCGCGGCGGAACCATCTCTCCAGAAACCATCATGTCCCCCGTCGACCGGCAACGAACGACCCGACGGTTTCCGGTGCGGGAATCGGACGGGATTCCAGGGGACGGCCCGACACACGGAGGCTCGTTCCGTCGCTCCATCGACCCGACGACTCGGTTCTCTGAAGGCGGCGACCGGACCGAACGAACCCAGGGATACCTCGGGGGAGGGTCGGAGGACGGCTACGCGACGAGCACCGTCGCCGTAGCGGAGGCTTCGGACGGCGCGGCGGGGACCGCGGTCGATGAACGGGAACTCCGCCGCGACGGGGTCGGCACCGTAGGCGCCGGGCCGCGCGTCGGGCGCAAGAGACCCCCTGCCTGAAGCTCCTTCGTGATCTTCTCGACGGCGCGAGCGACGTCCGAAGGTCGGCGAGCGCCGGTGCAGACCAGCTTGCCACTGCCGAAGAGGAGCACCACCACGCGCGGCTCCTCGAGGCGGCAGACCAGTCCGGGGAACTGCTCGGGCTCGTACTCAACACGGTCGAGGCCGAGGGTGATCGCGATCGAATTCAGGTTGATCTCGCTGTCCAGGTCGGAGGTCGCGACGATGTTCTGGATCTGGATGATCGGGTGCATGAGAACCTTCTGGCCTCCCTTGCGAATCATCTCGGAGACCGTCCGTATGGACGCCTCCACCTGCTTCATGCTCTTCCCGCCCGTGCAGACGACCTTGCCCGACCGGAACAGGAGGAGGGCGGTCTTGGGCTGCTTCAGCCGGTAGATCAGTCCCGGGAACTGTGCGGGCTCGTACTCGGCCCCATCGAGCGTGAGGGCGATTGCTTCCAAATCGAGTTTGTCACCCAGCGAGGTGGAGGCCACTACGTTCTCGATTCGAATTCGGGTCATCGCAGTATATATACTATATAAACACATATTTAAGAACCCGGGCTCGACTCCGTGTCCGTGGGCCCCCGAAACCGATGGATTCCCGCGAAACGCCCGAATCCCACCCGGAGGGCGCTCCCTCGGACACGCGCAAGTCTGATGGCCCGAGGCGCCCTGACTAGTCGATGGGGTCCCCGTTCACCCTCGAAACCATCCCGGTGACCGACGAGATCCACACCTGCACGTGGTGCAGCCATCCGATCCAAAAGGGTGGCACCGCGGTTCGTGTGGTGGACTACCCAGCCGCCTTACCCGAGAATCTTCGAGGGTACTACTTCCACTCCATGGAACATCTCCGAAACTGGGCGCAGCAGGCCGCCCTGAACGCGATGCGGCTCATCGCGACCAACGACCCGGCGTACCTCGCACATCCCGCCGAGACCGATGCGAGGCGCGACGCTTACTCCGCCCTTGCGCAGATGACGTTCCCCCACCGGTAGACCTTCGCCAGCTGGGCCGGTCCTGCCGGCCGCT
This sequence comes from Thermoplasmata archaeon, assembly GCA_050013635.1. Classification (GTDB taxonomy): domain Archaea; phylum Thermoplasmatota; class Thermoplasmata; order Lutacidiplasmatales; family UBA184; genus Lutacidiplasma. Next base: position 4,168 of record JBEKEW010000061.1, read on the forward strand.
CGACCACGCACTTCGAACGTGGGCCAACACGATCTCCACTCTCCTCACCCATAACCCGGCATGGGGCCCGATCAACCCGCGACGGACGACGAGCCGTTTACGACACCCGAAACGGACACCTCGCGCAAGGCCCGGCGGGGAGCCTTGGGTTCGGGTCGGGAGGTGACCTCTCCTCGGCTGCGGTGAGTCCGTAACAATCCCGCTCCGGACGTTGCCGCTGTGAGGCTGGGGACCACCCCTCGCGGGGGGAAACGGTTCGCGATACTCCTCGGACCGGCTACTTGGACGACGCCTTCTTGCGCCGACTTAGGGCGATGGCCGCGCCCGCGACTATGGCCCCGACCACTACAATCGCAATGACGGGCCAGACCCAGACCGGGGTACCGGCAGCGCCACCGCCGCTCCCTCCCGTGGATGAAGTGAACATGATCGCTTGGTTGGCCGCCGTCCCGTTGACCACCACGCTACCTGAAGCGGGACTTGCGGTGTAATTGGACACCACTCCCGACGTGTAGGTGTAGGTTCCGCTCGCGACGGCGGTGAACACAATCGTCGCCGTCGTCGAGCTCGCCGGGACGGCGTTGAACGTCACCGACCAGCTCGTCCCGGAGGCCAGCCCGGACTCCGTGAACGTTACGGGGTAACTTCCCGCTGCCCCGGCCACGAACGTGATCGCTTGACTGGCCGCCGCCCCGCCTACCGTTATCGTGCCGAACGCCGGGGCTGCGATGTACCCGGTCACATCCGTCGTGTACGCGTAGGTTCCGCTCACTACACGGAAGACTATCGTCGTTGTCGAGGAGCTGCTCCAGACTCCCCCATAGCTCATCGACCAGCTCGTCGCCGCCGGAAGGCCGCTCTCCGTGAACGTCACCGGGTAGGTCGGCGTCGACGTGTTGGTGGGCACGACGATCGTGGTGCCCGCGAGCGAAACCTCACCGGTTTCCGCCATCGCCCGCCCATTCAGAACGGACCCCGTCAACATCGAGATGGAGTCGTGCGCCATGACGGTCCCCTTCATGACCGAGGTCGTTCCGAGCGTGGCCGAGCTGCCGATCTGCCAGAACACGTTGGCTGCTTGGGCGCCGTCCGTCAGGATAACCGTGCGCCCCGACGTGGTGGTAAGCGCGGACGCAACTTGGAAGATGAAGACTCCATCCGGGTTACCCCCACCACTCAACGTGAGGTCCCCGGAGGAGATCGCCAGCGAGGACGTCGATCGGTAGAGGCCCGGGGTCAGCGTCTGCCCGCCGATATTTCCCGCGACGCTCACCGGACAGTTGGATCGAGACGAGGCATTGTTGTAGGCGATCGTTAGGTTCGCTTCCGCTCCGGCGGCTCCCGGGGTGGTCACGTTCTTCGTCCCGGTGATCGTCCCCGGTGGGAAGCCCGTCACCGAGGTCCCCGGGCTGAGCCCGAGATTCCCGGTCAGGGCGGTGGCCCCGGTGCTGGTGACGGTGCTGCTCGCAAGAACCGCGTAGGACGCGGTCGAAGCGAGGGGCACGGGGACCTGCCCGCATACCGCCGCGAGGCTGGAGACCCTCCCCCCAGCGGCCGAGATGTGAGCGATTCCTGCGGTATGCGACGCCCCCGATCCCAACGGAGCCATCACCGCGAACGCGGAGAGCAGCATCGCCAGGCCGACAAGTACAGCACCCCTCACCACGCGCTTGGGCATCATCATCATCGTGGGCACCCGTTTCGGTCCTTGAACCAAGTTCTCGATTCAGGCGAGCGGAGAAAGAGGCTTCCTGAATTCGAATCAAGCTCGCCGGGGTGCACTCCTCCCGCGACGGACGTGCGACACGCTGCCTCTCCGGAACGCAACCCGTGTCACCTTCGATGGAAGGTCAACGGGGCTGCAAGGCAGACTGCGCACATCGCGGATTGGGTGGGTTCCTCCGCACCCGGTTCGACGGGCGAGCGGTAGGTCCCATTTCGACTCCGCACCGATCGTCCGCGTGCGCCGTTCACTACGAACGCTACCGGCGTCGCCGTGGGACCTTGTCGGACCCGGCAGGGGGGGCGCCGGATACTCAGGGGCGCGGCAAGCGCTTCACGAACACGCCGGGATCGAGGGCCTGCCACCCTTCGACCGCCCCCATCGGGGTATCGGCACGTACGAGGATCGTCGCCTGCTTTTCGCGCAATGCTTCCTCGAGGGCGACTCGGAGTTCGCATAGATCGGCTTTGTCGTTGACATAGATGCTCATTTCCAACTCTCGCCCTACCGCCACGGTCAGCACATAGTAGCACGCCGCGCCCTCGATATTCGCGGTCGCCGCGTCACCCTCATCGATGTCAACCGGCACGTCGACTTCCCTCCTCGGGCCCGAAGACCCGGGCTCCCTATCACGTTCGCCGTGGAGGATCAGGACGCGGGTACGAGGATCACCGGGAAGGCACCCCGAGATCCCCTCGTCACTCCCTGAGACGGTCGGACGGAGAGAACATGGTGGGTTGAAGAGTCGAGGTCCCACGTCACCGGCTCATTTGGTACTTGCCGGGGCGATGCCAGAGATTTACCCCGAATGCCAGGATCGATACGGCGATCATCCAGAGGACCGTCAGTACGGTCTGTGGATGCACCAAGACCGCCCACGCTTCGATCGAATCTACGATGACCGCGAGGACGGTGAACGCGATCATGATCCCGATGAAGAGATCCATCGTGCGGCCGCCCATTGACGCGGAGACCGGGAGTTCGTACCTTCAAGAGATGGCGGTCCCTTCTCCAGTGCGCCGCCTACCACAGACCCCCGGTCCGCGTTCCGAGGTTGTCCCTACCCGCAACTTGCTACGATCCTATCGCACGATTTCGGCTCCCCCGATTCGGTACCGAACCGGGAGACGCATCGGTCGGCCGGGCCCGCGATCGGGAAAGAGGGGGAGCTCGTTGTCGACCTTCCGGCGGCCTTCGTGACGGCGTGCTCAACCCTCGTAGCACACCGTGACCTCGTGGGGCTTCGGGTCCGGATGAGGCTTGTTTCGGCTCGTCGTGTCGTTGAAGCGGTGGAAGGAATCCCACGACCGTAGCATGGTAACCCGTACGGGAAGAAGAGCACCCCGGAAGCCGCTCCGGTACAAGCGCATGGTGAAGGCATGTTCCTCGTACGTCGTGTCGAGTTGATAGCCGCCCACGCTCTCGAAGACTCCACGCCTCACGACGGTAAAGCCGCTCATCGTGAGCTTGTAGCGGAATATGCGCGTGAGGATGTTCAGTCCGCCGCAGGCCAATACCATCC
>JBEKEW010000062.1:0-7334 GCA_050013635.1 Thermoplasmata archaeon
CACCACGAAGTACACTACGAAGCCGAGACCGACGCCGATGATCAATTCGTAGTAGCGGTTGACCGGGAGAACATCGTTGAGCCGGCCGACCGCGAAGAATGCCACCAACGCGGCAAGGGCGATCATTCCGATCGCTTTCGGATGGATCTGCACGTCCATGAGGCGATGCATGGCGACGGCGTTCCAGATGAATGCGGCGAGGGCGCTCGCGAGGACCGCGAGGGAAGCCGAGATCAGGCCGTCGCTCGCCGGGAGGACCCCGTACGGGGGAAGGAGTGCTATGGCGATACCGAACATCGCGATCACCTGGAAGGTGGTGAGATAGAGCTCGAGCTTGCGCCACCCGATCGCGAGGAGCCCGGACCCCATGATCCCGGTGATCGCTGCGGGGATCGCGCTGAGCACGAGGATGGCGAGCGGAGTCGCCGCGGTTTGCGCATACAGCGAGTTCGTCAGGATGTTCAGGAAATTGACCCTATAAATCACCAGGGCGAGGACCGCCGGGACGACCAGCATCGACGTGTAGCGGATCGCCTGCCAGGTGCCTTCGCGAATCGCCTCGTACTGCTCCTGCTTGTGCAATCGCGCGAGGTACGGAAAGAGCGGCGCCCCCACCGCCCCCGGTACCGCGAGCACGAGAATGCGGAAGCCGTTCGCGACGAGGAAGTTGTTGACGGCCTGCAGGCCGAGGGTGGCGTTGACGACAAACGGCATCGCGTTGGATGCGATGTACCCAAGACCCATCGCGCCGAGCAGCGGCCAGGAGAACCGCAGCAGGAGGATCGCTTCGGGTTTCTTGTAGTGCCGCAGGAACTTGCGGAGGAACGGCAGGCAGTAGAACACGGATGCGATCGCGGCGAGGAAGTACGCGAGCGTTAGCCCGAAGAGGGTCGGTGAGAGGAACGCCACCACGATGATCAGCGGGGTGCGCACTAGCACTTCGACCAGGTACGGGTACTGCGCCTTGACCGAGTTACCGGAGCCGATGTAGTAGCTCTGGTAGATCGTTTCGGCGGTCCAGATCAGCGGCAGCAGTAGGAAGAGCCCGAGCGCGATGAGCTCAGGAGCGCTCGAGGCGAGCGTCGCTCCGGCGAAGGAAATCGGAGCGACCGACAACATCAGGATGGCGGCGAGGCCGCAGATCAGGAGCCGAAGGATCAGATAGGTCCCGGTATTGTCGGCCGCCTTCTTCCCTCGGGCGATGAAGAAACGGTACCCACCGCCGAGACCGAAGTCCCCCAGGCTGTTGATCGCCGAGGCGATCCCTAGGAACAGCTGGACGAGCCCGAGCAGCGCCTGGAGCGATGGCGTGACCCCGACATACTTGTACAGCACTAGACTGCCGATGAAGCCGATGAACTGGATCGCGAGCGCGGCGAGAAAGACCCCCGCGGAGTTGATCGTCAGCGAGTAGGCTCGGGGCGGGAGCTCCTCCGATACGGGCACTTGCCCGGAGAAGGGCACGCCCGGAGAATTCGCCATCGACCTTGGAGGCGAGGACGAGGGCCCGTGCTCATATGGGCTCTGCTCCAGTTCCGTGGCCCGCCCCGGGCCGGGGACGAGGCGTGCGCCGGTCGGTAGCCCTCCGCTCGGATGGGCTTTCCGCGGTCGGGGACCGCCGACGGCGTCGACGCGCCGCCTCTTGACTCGCTTCGGAATCCGAAGTCGACGGGCGAACTACCGAATGGTCGTGGGGGTAGAGCACAGGGGACCCTCCCCGCGTGCGGGCGGTCAGTACCGCCCGAGACCGACCCATGGTGAACACTTCCGGTGCGCTACCTCCATGCCATCTCCGAATGTTCCCCTCTCGATGGTGCGGAGCGGATGGCGCGACGGGGACGCGGTGGGGTTCCCTCTCTCGTGGACGGTTCGAGCAGCACTCTGGCGCGTGGTCGTCTCCGTGCTCGCGCCGGTCGTATGGCTCAGCTTGACGCTCCTATTCTTCGGGTTCTGGGCGACCGGGCTCACTCTGGCTCAGGATGTAGTGGTAGGTATCGTGTCGATTCTCGCCCTATTCGGCACCCTCACCGTGCTCTGGCTGTCCTTCGGCATTCAGCTCTACCGCCGATGGGTCGGCTCGTGAGCACCTCCGGAGGCGCCGAGTCGAGCGTCCACGGGCGACGCAGCCGGAGGGGGCGGGCCGCGCGGAGTGGGAGGTGGGAGCACGGGGATTTGAACCCCGATATGCGGGTCTCTCCGCGCGCTCCAGTCACTCGTCATTGGGATGCGACCGCACCCCTCCGCAGACCCAACTTCACAGAAGGACCGAAGGTCCCCCTGACTGGAGCCCGCTGGTCTACCAAATTAGCCTATGCTCCCTCCGAGGGCCCGGGAGTGCGGGGAGAGATATCCTTTGTTCTCCCCCGGTCGCGCCCCGTCCGACGGGACCCTTTTGCGTCGCAACCCTTATGATAAAGAGCGTTTGCCCTGAAACCAATGTCGTTGAATGGCCCGCCCGGGTCCACCGCTCCGCCGGGGCGACTGGTCCCGCTCACCTGGCTGGTCGTCGCGGTACTCGTCGTGGGGGGCGTCGGGATCGCGGGCACGGCGGCGTACTATGCCTATACCGGGAACGGTCCGACCCATGGGAACCTGACCCTCACCGACGACCTGGGTCGGCAGGTGACCCTGCCCTACGATCCCTCGCGAGTAGCGGTCCTGGGACCCAGCATCATGGATTCCATGTACCGGCTCGGCCTACGCTCCCACGTCGTCGGGGTCGATTGCTTTGCGACCGAGTTCGGCGGCCTCTCGGACGACTACTCTCCCGACCAGGTCGCGCTGTGGAACCTCTCTTCCTCGATGTGCATCCAAGTGCTCCCGACGTTCGACTATGAAGCGCTCCTTTCCGATACCCCCCAGGTCGTCCTCGCGGCGACGGTCGTCTCGGCCGCGTCGGTCGCGGAGATCACGAACATCTACCACATCCCGGTCGTCATGCTCCAACCCCCGACCCTGAGCGGGATCGAGGTCGACGTCTCCCTCCTCGCCCAGATCTTCGGGGTCACGTCGGACGCCGACGCGCTGAACGCCCAGCTGGCCACCGAGCTGTACAATGCGACCGAGATCGTCGCGAACTCCTCCAGTTTCCCGACCGTTCTCGTCACCTACTCGGTCGATGCGAGCGGGTACTGGACGTTCGGGCCCGGCACGTTCGGCCAGTCGATGATCGAGCTCGCGGGAGCGAGCAGCATCGCCGCCAACGCGACGTTCCAGTATCCGGAACTCTCCGGAGAGCAGGTGCTCGTAGCGAACCCGCAGTACATCGTGTACGGGACCGGGTTCGGGTACAACGAGAGCGTCTACGCGACGGCCCCATTCTGGGGCCAACTCACCGCGACGCAGAACGGGAACGTTGTGGGGATCGACTCGAACTGGCTGACCGAAGCCGACCCGACGATGATCCTGACGGGTTTGCCCGCATTGCTCACGTTCTTCCATCCTTCCACGCCGTATTGATCCGTGAGCGGCTCGAACGGCACGGCTCCGGAACCGCCGCTCCGGCCCACCGATGGGCACCGGCGTCGAACGTACCCCCGTTTCGTACTCCTCGTCGTTCTGGCGATCGTAGCGGTGGTCGTCGGACTTTCTCCGCTGATCGGCTCGGTCTTCATCCCCCCCATGACGGTCCTTCGGATCCTCTGGGGAATTCCCAACCCGTGCGTCGGGACCTCGGCGTCGGCCACTCTATGCAGCAACTGGGACGAGATCATCTGGCAGGCGAGGGTCCCGGAGATCGGGCTCGCCGTGATCGCCGGCGCCGCCCTCGGCATCTCGGGCGCCACGCTCCAGGGCGTCTTTCGCAACCCCCTCGCCGATCCGTTCCTCCTGGGTATCTCCAGCGGTGGGACGATCGGTGCGGCGATCGTCTTCGACTTCCACGTCGGTCAGGCCGCGCCGGACCTCTTCCTCCCGCTCTTCGCGTTCATCGGAGCGATCGCCACAGGGCTGGTCATCCTCGGAGTTGCCCTGAGCCGCTACGGTTCGGTCGAAACGTTGTTGCTGACCGGGGTCGCCCTCGCGAGTCTGCTCTCGGCCGTCCTCGCTCTGCTGCTCTTGTACAACCCCGCGGGCAGCGAGCAGGTCTCGTTCTGGCTCCTCGGAGGTCTCGGTACCGCCTCGTGGACGGTCGACGGGATCGCGATGGGGGTGCTGTTGGTCACGGGGACCCTCCTGTGCCTGTTCGGCCGAGAGCTCAACTTGATGCAGCTCGGGGGCGACGTCGCGCGCAGCGCCGGCGTCGACGTGCGCCGCGTCCGCGTCTGGCTGATCCTGCTGGCCTCGCTCATGACGGGGGTGGCCGTCGCATTCACGGGGATCATCGGCTTCGTCGGTCTGGTCTCTCCCCACGTGGTTCGACGCGTCGCGGGTACCGACTACCGGTACGTTCTTCCCGGGTCGGCCGTGGTCGGCGCGGCGTTCCTTCTCGGGGCGCGGGACGTCTCGCTGCTGGTCTTTCCGAGCTCCGTCCTCCCGATCGGGATCTTCACGGCCTTCTTCGGCGCCCCGTTCTTCATCTACCTGTTGTTCCGCCGCCGCCCCACCAGCACGATGGGGACCCTATGACCGCACCGGGCACGGCGTCGCTTCCGCTGCGGTTCGCGGGCGTGAGCGCGGGGTACGGGTCCCGGCCGGCTCTCCGGGACCTCGACCTGGAGGTCCGTCCTGGGGAGTTCGTCGCGCTGGCCGGCCCGAACGGTTCGGGCAAGACGACCCTCCTGCGGGTGGTGCTCGGATTCGTTTCGCCCACGGCCGGGCGGGTCGAGCTGTTCGGCGACCCGGTGGAGTCCCTCACGGTCCTCCAGCGGGCGCGCCGGGTCGCCTGGCTGCCCCAAGAGGAGAGCCCGCGCGACGATGTCCGCCTCCTCGACTACGTGCTATACGGGCGATACGCCTTCCACGGCTCCCTCGAGAGGGATTCCCGCGCGGACTACGCGCTGGCCCGTTCGATTCTGGCGCAGGTCGGCCTCGCCGACCGTGCCGAGGATGGGATCCTGTCGATCAGCGGCGGGGAGCGCCAACGCGCGGTGCTCGCGCGCGCCCTGGCGCAGACGACCCCGCTCCTCCTGTTGGACGAACCGACCTCGCACCTAGACATCGGCCACCAGTTGGACCTGCTCGCCCGGGTACGGGACCTCGCCCACCGCCAGAGCGTCACCGTCGTCGCCGCGATGCACGACCTCAATCTAGCCGCGAGGTTCGCCGACCGGATCGTCGTCCTCTCCCGGGGGCGTCGCGTCGCGGACGGGCCACCGGCCGAAGTCCTCTCCGAGGAGCTCCTCGCCCGGGTGTGGGGGGTCGTCGCGGACCTGCGACGCGAGCCTCGGACCGGCATGCCGTACCTGATCCCCCATCGCCTGGCCGTCACCGCGAGCGGTCCCGGCCCCGGATCCGGCTTCGGCCCGGTCCACCTGATCGGCGGAGGAGGAGCGGCCGCCCCGTTCTTGCGCGCTCTCGCGGACGACGGATACGCCCTGACCGTCGGCGCCCTGCACCTCTTGGACTCCGATGCGGAGGTCGCCGAGGCGCTCGTAGTGGCCGGGCCTATCGAAGCGCCGTTCGCTCCGCTGAGCCCGGAGGTCCGGGAGCGGCATCGTTCGTTGCTGACGGGGGCCCGGGCGATCGTCGTCACGCCGTTCGCGGTCGGTCCATCGAACCTCGCGAACCTCGAAGACCTCCTTCCGTTCGCCTCCCGCACGCCGATCCTCCTGGTGACCATGCCTCCCATCGTCGGCCGTGACTTCACCGGAGGGAGAGCGACCGCCGTCTTCGAGCAGCTGCGGACGTCGGGCGCACGGGACGTCACCGGGGTCGAGGACGTCCGCCGCGAACTGCGAGCGCTCGCGTCAGCGCCGGCGACGCCGCGCGCCTAGCGCACGCGGCCTCTTGGGGAGCGGAAGGACATCGAGCGGAGGCGGGTCCGGTCCGGAGAATTCTGCCAGCAGACGCGGCAGGTCCCGGTCCATCACGAGGATCGTGCCCGGGATCCCGAGACGGGCGGCCTCACGGCCGGCGGCTCCCACGGCGAACCGATGGACCCGCCGGCCGGTCGCCCGGCGCAGAGCGTCAAATGGTTCGAGACCCTCAGCGGCGAGGTACTCCCCCTCGTCACCGATGAGCGCCCGCAAGCGCTCCGGCAGTCGCGGATCGACGAGGTCCGCCTCGGAAAGGGTGCGGACGGAAACCGTCGCCGGCTCGAGGGAGACGAGCCCCTCCAGGTCGGCGACCTCGACGATCCGTCCTTTCGCACCGCCTCGGGCGACTCGACCCCGGGAGGTGCCCGTGGACCCGGGACGGGCCGAGAGCAGCCCGTCCCGGATCTCGAGCGAGACCGGATCGTTCTCGCGCAGGTCGGCGAGCGCGATCGCCCGGGTCGAGCGGATGACGTGCAGATGCGCGATCCGTCGGCGCACATCGTCCTCGAGCCGCCCGAGCGTATCGTGCAGCCAGGCCACCCCTTCGAAGGTCGGGCGGTACCGACCGTCGTGCATCGCGACGAGCCCCCGACGCGCGAGCTGCCGGTACGTGTGGGAGGCCGCTTGGACCGTCAGGCCGAGTCGATCGGCGACCGGGCGCAACTGGGTCGGGTGCAAGGTCTCGCACTCGTACAGGAACAGGAGCTCGGTCATCGAGCCGCCTCGACGGAGGCCGGCGAGTCCACCCGCGCGAGGCTCGGGAGGCGCGGTCGGCATCGTTCCCTGCCAGCCGGTGACCCTAAAACAGTCTTTCGCCCCGGGGCAAACAGGGTTTACTTGACGGTCGGGCGGGCGGCGCGCCGCGGCGGTTCCCGCGCTTCCCGTTGCAAACCCCTCAACCGATCCCGGATGCGGGCCGCCTCTTCGAAGTCGAACCGTTCCGCGGAGAGCCGCATCTCCTCTTCCAGGTTGGCCAGCAGCAACGGCAGCTGCTCCTTCCATTTCCGGCCCCGACCCGAGGCCGAGAGCTCCCCGGAGGGAGCCTCCTCGTCGGAGGCGAGCAGGGCGCGGACCTCCTTGCGGATCGACTCCGGCACGATGCCGTGCTCCGAGTTGTACGCGACCTGGGCCTCCCGCCGCCGCTTCATCTCCGAGATGGCACGGGCCATCGAGCCGGTGACGCGATCGGCGTAGAGCACGACGCGACCCTCCACGTTCCGGCTCGCCCGCCCCGCCGTCTGGACCAGGGAGGTCTCGCTCCGAAGGTACCCTTCTTTGTCGGCGTCGAGGATCGCCACGAAGCTGACCTCGGGGAGATCGAGCCCTTCCCGCAGGAGGTTGATGCCGACGAGGACGTCAAAACGACCGAGCCGAAGATCGCGGAGGATCTCGATCCGCTTGAGCGTCTCGATATCGGAG
>JBEKEW010000063.1:0-7299 GCA_050013635.1 Thermoplasmata archaeon
CCTCGGAAGGGGGCATGCAAGGGGGGAATGGGTCCCCGGATTTACATCCGTCGGTCCAAGGGGCTGGATCGTGTCATCAACGGATGGTAGAGAGACAGGCTCCTAGGCTTAAGCCCGACCACGACGATGGGGCTTCGTGGATTCTTATTTTCGGGAGATCGAAGCCTCGGTCGACCGCGCCTATGCGGTCGCGGAGGCCGCGCGTCGCAAGGGGCTCGATCCCAGCCTCGTCCCCGAGATCCCGCGGGCCCAGGACATGGCCGGGCGTGTGGAGAAGCTGCTCTCCCACCTCGGAGTGGCGGGGATATCCGATGAGATCCGGGCTCTCTCGCAGCGGATGCCCCGCGAAGAGGTGGCGGTCGCGATCACCCGCCGACTGGCCCAGGATGCGAGTCGCCCCGGAGGCCTCGCGAAGCGGGTCGACGCGGCGCTGCGGGTCGGTCTCGCGATCCTGACCGAGGGGATCCTGGTCGCCCCCCTCGAGGGTCTCGCCGAGGTGCACCTCACGCCGGGGCGGGATGGGGCCTCGTTCATCGAGCTGCACTACGCCGGTCCGATCCGCGCGGCCGGAGGGACCGCGCAAGCCCTCTCGGTACTGCTCGCGGACATCGTTCGACGGGACCTGGGGCTGGCTCCGTTCCGCCCCGAACCGGCCGAGATCGAGCGGTACAAAGAGGAGATCCCGCTGTACAAGCACTACCAGCACCTCCAGTACGTGCCGTCGGCGCACGAGATCGAGATCGTGGTCCGTCACATCCCCGTCTGCATCTCGGGGGAAGCGACGGAAGGGGACGCGGAGGTGAGCGCCTACCGCAACCTCCCCCGGGTGGGGACCAACGGGATCCGAGGCGGCGCGTGCCTCGTCATCGCCGAGGGGATCTGCCAGAAGGCCGCCAAGCTGCAGAAGATCGTGGAGAAGCTCCAGATCCCGGGCTGGGAGTTCCTCCACGAACTCGGTCACACCCGCTCGGACGACGATCAGGGGACTCCCAAGTACCTGACCGAGGCGGTCGGGGGCCGTCCGATCCTCTCCCATCCCGGTCGCCCGGGCGGGTTCCGGCTCGTCTACGGGCGGGCCCGGACCACGGGACTCGCGGCGTGCGCCGTGAACCCCGCGACGATGTTCGTGCTGCGGAACTTCGTGGCGATCGGAACGCAGGTCAAGCTGGAGTTCCCCGGCAAGGCCGCCGCGATGGGCGTGTGCGATCTCGTGGAAGGGCCGATCGTCGAACTGGACGACGGCACCGTGACGGCGGTCGACGATGCAGCCCGAGCCCAGGAACTCCTTCCCCGCATCGTGCGGATCGTGGACATCGGGGAGCTGCTCGTCTCGTTCGGGGAGTTCCTCGAGAACAATCGTCCGCTCGCACCGGGGGCCTACACCACCGACTGGCATCGGGAGGAGCTTCGCGCCGTCGGAGCGCCGTTGGAGGAGACCTCCGACCCGCCGTCGTACGAAGCCGCGGTCGAGATCGGCCACACGTGGGGCGTTCCGCTGCATCCCCGCTGGTTGCTCTTCTGGCACGATCTTACCTCGGCGGAGATCCGTGCGATCGGCGAGTTCGTGGAGCGGTGCGGCACGTGGCGCGAGGGGGCGCTCGAGCTCCCGTGGGACGCCTCCTGGCGCGAGGTCCTGGTCCGTCTCGGCTTCCTCCACCACCGCACTGCGGCCGGGGCGTTGCGGGGCAATCCCGAGGCGAGCGCGGCGCTCGTCGGCACGCTCGGGCTCGGCGTGGAGGGCGGTCTGCTGCTGCGCCAGGCTCCCCTCGATCCGATCGATCCCGACCCGCTCGTCTACGCGAGCCGGCTCGCCCGGATCACGATTCGCGCCCGAGCCCCGTCGCGGATCGGCGCCCGCATCGGCCGGCCGGAGAAGGCGCATCAACGCAGCATGCGGCCGAACGTGCACGCGCTCTTCCCGATCGGAGAGGCCGGCGGGCCCAAGCGCTCCGTCTCCCAGGCGGTCCGCGAGACCCTCCGGACGGGTGTGAACGTCCCGCTGGGCGTCCGTCAATGCGGGGGGTGCGGCCGGCGCACGGTCTGGACCCGATGTACCTGCGGCACCCATACCGAACCGACCGGGGCGGTGCTCAGCCAGCCGTTCCCGGTCGCCCAGATCTGGGGGGAAGCCCTCGAGGGCCTCCATCTGGCCCGGACCCCCGAGGTCAAGGCGGTCAAGGGGCTGACCTCGCCGGGAAAGACGCCGGAACGGATCGAGAAGGGGATCCTGCGTGCCCACCACGGTATCTCCGTCTATCAGGACGGCACGGCCCGTTTCGACATGACCGATCTCCCCCTCACGCACTTCCGGCCCCGCGAGATCGGGACCGACATCGCCACGCTCCGGCTGCTCGGGTACGCCTCCGACTGGACGGGGGCGCCGCTCGTCGACATCGACCAGCTCGTGGAGCTCGCTCCCCAGGACGTGATCGTCTCCCGATCCTGCGGAGAGTACCTGTGGCAGCTGGCCCAGTTCGTGGACGACGAGCTCGTCCACTTGTATCACGGGGAACCGTTCTACCGGGCCGATAGCATCGAAGCGATCCGTGGAGCGATCGTGGTCGCCCTCGCCCCGCACACCTCGGGCGGCGTCGCCGGGCGGATCATCGGGTTCACCGAGGCCGAAGCATGCTTCGCCCACCCGATCTTCCACGCCGCCAAGCGACGGAACTGCGACGGGGACGAAGACTCCGTGACGCTCCTGCTCGACGCGCTCCTGAACTTCTCGCGGGCGTTCCTTCCGGACAGTCGCGGCGCGTTGATGGACAAGCCGCTGGTCCTAACGACTCGGGTCAACGCCACCGAGGTCGACAAGGAGGCCCACAACCTCGACATCGGCCCGCGCTATCCGCTCGCGTTGTACCGAGCCGCGCTCCAGCGCCGGTCCCCGAAGGAGATCGAGTCGTTGTTCGACACGGTGGGGCACCGTACCCACGGAGGGTCGACCCTTTCCGAGTATGCCTTTACGCACGACACTCGCGACATCGCGGGGGGCCCCGTGCGGTCGGCGTACCGCGACGATCTTTCGATGATGGAGAAGGTCGAGCAGTCGTTCGTCCTCGCCGCCCAGATCCGTGCGGTCGATGTCGGGGATGCGGCGACGATCCTGCTCAACGGCCATTTCCTCCTCGACATGATGGGGAACCTGCGGGCCTACGCGACACAGAGCTTCCGCTGCAAGAGCTGCAACACCTCCTACCGGCGACCGCCGCTGTCGGGCCGATGCAGCCAGGCGGTGGGCCGGAACGGGCGGTGCGAAGGAGCGCTCGGCCCCACCGTGTTCGAGGCCTCGGTTCGCAAGTACCTCGTGCTCTCCCAGGGTCTCGCATCGACCCCGGGGGTCACCCCGTACGTCCGTCAGCGGATCCAGGTGCTCGCCGATTCGCTCGCCACGCTCTTCCCGGGGAACAGCGCCCAGACCACGCTCGAAACGTACCAGGCCGCGTAGCCGGCCCGGTGGGGGCGTAAGGCTCCCGCCGCGGAACGGCCAAATACACGGCGGCCGCTCCTTCGTGCGCGGGCTTGTGGGGTAGTCTGGACTATCCTGTCGGCCTTCGAAGCCGACGACCTGGGTTCGAAACCGCGCGCAGCGCGTGCGGCGAAACTCCCAGCAAGCCCGCTCCGCGGTACCCGCTTTACCCCCGTCCGACCCGCGAAATCGCGTTTCGACGGCATTATCATGGGGGAGGGCTCCCCACTGGGTGAAAGAGGGGGCGTACGCGCTCCTCGGGAACGGATTTCGGAGGCCGGGATGAAGACGACGCAGGAGATCGCGGAGGGGTGGAGGTCCGACCCGCGCTGGAAGGACGCGCTGCGACCGTACCGGCCGGAGGACGTGGTCCGGCTGCGAGGCTCGATCGGCATCGAGTACACCTTCGCCACGCTCGGCGCTCAGCGCCTCTGGAAGCTGTTGCACTCGGAACCGTACCTCCCGACGCTGGGCGCGATGACCGGCGCCCAGGCCGTGCAGATGGTGGAGGCGGGTCTGCCCGCGATCTACGCGAGCGGCTGGCAGGTCGCCGCCGACGCGAACGACGCGGGCCAGACCTACCCGGACCAGAGCCTCTACCCGGCGCTCAGCATGCCGAGCCTCGTCCGCCGGATCAACAACGCCTTCCGTCGCCAGGACGAAAAGCAACATGCGGCCGGCGGCGGCGCCACGTCGTGGTACGCCCCGATCGTCGCCGACGCCGAGGCGGGGTTCGGCGGCACCCTCAACGTCTTCGAGCTGACCAAGGCACTGATCGAGGCCGGCGTCGCCGGCCTGCATCTGGAGGACCAGCTCGCCTCGGTGAAGAAGTGCGGTCACATGGGCGGCAAGGTGCTCGTGCCGACGCGCGAGTTCAACCAGAAGCTCTGGGCGGCCCGGCTCGCCTCCGACCTCTTGGACGTCCCGACGATCATCGTGGCCCGGACCGACGCTCTCTCGGCGAAGCTCCTCACCAGCGACATCGATCCCCGCGACCAGGAGTTCATCACGGGCGAGCGGACGCCCGAGGGGTTCTACGTTATCCACGACGGGCTCGGCTCGGCGATCGCGCGCGGCGTCGCCTACGCGCCGTACGCCGACCTGGTGTGGTTCGAGACGGCCGGTCCCGACCTCGACGAGGCCCGCGCCTTCGCCGAGGCGATCCACGCGAAGTACCCGGGCAAGTTCCTCGCGTACAACCTCTCCCCCTCGTTCAACTGGCGGCGGAAGCTGCCGCTGCGCTCCATCGAGCGGTTCCAGGAGGAGCTCGGCGACCTCGGGTACAAGTTCCAGTTCGTGACCCTCGCCGGGTTCCACGCGGTGAACCTGTCGATGTTCCAGCTCGCGAGCGACTACAAGGAGCGCGGCATGCTCGCGTACTCGGAGCTCCAGGAGAAGGAGTTCGCGGCGGAGCCTCTCGGCTACCGCGCGGTGAAGCACCAGACGTTCGTCGGCACCGAGTACTTCGACGAGGTCGCGCAGGTCCTCTCCGGCGGCCTGACCTCCACGCTCGCCCTGCACGGGTCGACCGAGGCCGAGCAGTTCCAGCCCAAGGGGACTCCCGCCCCGGAACCTTCCGGTGCGCCCAAGGCCGGGCCGCGTCCCCGGACCGAATCCGGCAAGGTCACCTAGACCGGGTCCGGACTACCGGAAGTATCCGGGAGCCGGGCTCTTGTCCGAGCGCTTCTCCTCGTCGGCCTTCGCGGCCTCGAGGATGTCGATCGCGTAGAGCGCCGCGAGCGGGATGAGACGGATCCGTCCTTTCTCCTCCCCGGAGCCCCCGAGCTCGATCGCGAGCGAACTATCCCCGCCGATCGAGACGAGGCCCCGGAAGACGCCCACCGACTCCAGCGCCTCCTCCTTCGGTCCGGCGGAGCGGATGCGCACATGGGAGCCGTTCGTGAGGGTGACGGGGATCGATCTTTCGTTCGAGGGGCTCTGCGCGGTCATCGCGTTCCCCCGCGCGTCGGAGCGACCTTGGGGGTGGGGGAGCTCTTCGAGGGTGCGGTCGCTCCCTGCTCGATCAGCGTCTGCAAGTGGTTCACGGTCTCCCGATAGCGTCGCAGGGCGTTCTGGGCGTGGGCTTCGGTGAAATCCCAGGCTCGGGCGAGGTTACCGTATCGGATCCGGTAGCCCTTGCGGCCCTTGCCCGCGTCGCTCGCGCCCCCGACCTCCTCCAACAGGTCGAGCGACTTGAGCTTGTTGATGTGGCGGTACACGGTCGGCTTCGAGGTCTTCAGTACCGCCGTCAGCTCCTCGATGTACCACGGTCGGTTCGGATCGCGCAGGAAACAGTCACGGACGAGGCGGTACGCCAGGCTCTGGGCGATCGGGCCCTCCGCCCCCCGCCCCTCCTCGCCCTCGGGCAGATACCCGACGAGCCGCAGGAACTCCCGGAGGACCTCGTCCACGTCCGTGATCGGACTGAGCGGGGTGCTGTAGCGTAGCGAGAGCTCGAAAGGCATCGGCTCGGGGTCCAGAGCCGCGCTCGGAGTTAAAGGCGGCGTTCTCCCGCGCCCGGATCGGAGCCAAAGGATATCTCGAAATCGAAGTTGGCCCGACCCGGGATGCCTCCGTTCTCCCTCATTCAGCCCTCTACGGCCGACGAGGCGGTGGCCGCACTGCGGTATGGAGCGCCGGGCGAAACGGTGGTCCTGGCCGGTGGCACCGATGTTCTCTCCGATATCGAAGAGCACCGGATCCGTGCGACCCGGCTCCTCTCGCTGCGCCATCTCCCGTGGAAGACCCTCCTCTGGTCCGGCACCTCGCTTCGGATCGGAAGCACGCTCCCGTTGCGCACCTTGGAGCGCGACGTTCAGGTCCGCCACCGGATACCGGGGCTCTGGCACGCGGTACGTGCCGTAGGGAGCGTGACGCTCCGGCACCAGGCGACGATCGGGGGGAACCTCGCACGGAGCGCACCCACCTCGGACCTCGTCCCGATCCTGCTCGCCCTCGATGCTGATGTCGACCTGATCGGAACGCGAGGCGCGCGTCACCTGCCGGTCGACCGGTTCGTTCGGGCCTCCCGATCGACGGCGCTCGAACGGGACGAGCTGATCCGCTCGGTGGAGATCCCCGAAGCCCGGCCCTCCGCCTTCCTCTGGCAGCGGGTGCGCCCCGCGAACGACATTTCCCAGGTCGGGGTCGCGGTCGCGTACTCGCCTTCCCGAACGACCTGGAGGATCGCGGTGGGAGGGGTCCTTCCCCGGCCCGTGCTCCTCCCCGAGGCGGAGCGCCTCCTTTCGGGACCGACCCCGGCGGCGCCGGAGATCCGAGCCGCCGCCCAGGAGGCCGCGCATCGGGCGCCGTTCGCGACCGATCGTCGAGCGACCGGGGAGTACCGCCGCCATCTCGTCGCCGCGCTCCTCGCGCGCGCGGTGAGCGCCGCGACCGCGCGGCCACCGTCCGCATCCGGAGTTCCTTGACCGCTCCGATCTCCCGCCTCGTGGTCAACGACCGCCCGATCGATCTCGCCGCGGTGCCCGTGGAGGAACGCCTCTTGGACACGCTGCGCTGGCGCCTCGGCCTGAAGGGGACGAAGGAGGGGTGCCGGACCGGCGGCTGCGGAGCGTGCACCGTGCTGGTCGACGGACGCAGCGTGCTCTCGTGCCTCGCGCTCACCCACGAGTTCGCGGGGACCACGATCACGACCGTGGAGGGCCTGGACACCGACCCCGTGGGCGCGAGAGTGCGTGGGGCCTTCGAGGAGGAGGGCGCGCTCCAATGCGGGTACTGCACGCCCGGGTTCGTTATGGCCCTCACGTCGTTGTTGAAGGAGCAAGGAACGGAGGCGTCCCCCGCGGAGCTCGCCGAGGACCTCGGGGGGA
>JBEKEW010000064.1:0-7236 GCA_050013635.1 Thermoplasmata archaeon
GGATGTTCACTCACATCGCGCGGGGATACGATGGGTTTGATCACCTCGCCTCGGTCGGGAACGACTTCGTATGGCGCCCCCGGGCCCTCTGGGACCTCGACCGCTTTCGGGCTCCCGGCCCGGTGCGCCGGGTCCTCGATCTCGGATGCGGCACCGGGGATCTCGCCGTGCTCGTGGCCCGACACTTTCCCGAGGCCGAGGTCATCGGCCTGGACTTCACGCGCGCGATGCTCGACAAGGCGACGGTCCGTCACCGTGCGGCACGCGAGCGTCGTCGGATCGACTTCGGTCGGGGGACGGGGCTTCGTCTGCCGTTCCTCGATGGGGCCTTTGACCTGGTAACGAACGCTTTCGTCCTTCGGAACTTCGCGGACCTCCCCCTCGCTCTGGCGGAGGCGCGTCGGGTCCTCCGGCCGGACGGCGTGCTTCTGAGCCTCGAGATCACCGAGCCGACGTCCCCGACGTTCCGCCGGATCTTCCATGCATATTTCGATCGGTTCGTGCCATGGCTCGGCGCCGCCGTGGGCAGCGCCGGACCGTACCGTTACCTGCCCGAGTCGTTGCGGTCTCTTCCGTCGCGCGCCCGCCTCGTCGAGGCGATGCGGAGCGCCGGGTTCGCCCGGGTCGAGGTGCGCCCCCAATCGCTCGGGATCGTCGCCACGTTCCTCGCCGAGTCCGGTGCGACACCGGCGCACGGGAGCCAATGCCGTTAAGTTCGCCCTCGCCCCGGGTGACCGGACCCATGCCCGAACCGCCGTTCGACGCCTTCCAGTACGCGCACGCGCGCTACCACGAGATCGCGTGGATGTGCCAGAACACCAACCACCTGGTCCCGCGGGAGGCGGTCGAGCCGGCTCTGATCGCCGCGGTGCGAGATCGGCGGTACCCGACGTACCCCCTCGCCTCCGGGGATCCGGAGCTCATCGACCTCGTTCGCCGCGCTCTCGGGACACCTCCGGGGTTCACGCCGTCGCTCACGGGAGGGGGAACCGAGGCGCTCTACGTGCTGCTCCGGGCACTCCTCGGTCCGGGCGACGAGTTCGTCGCGTCCGATCCTAGTTACTTCATCATCCACCGGTTCGCCGAATTGACCGGAGCGAAGGTCCGCACCCTTCCGATCTACCAGCCCCCGTACCGGCTCACCAGCGAGCAGGTCCAGGAGGCGATCGGCCCGAAGACCCGAATGATCCTCCTGATCGATCCGCTGAACCCGATGGGATCTACGTACCCCCGCGAGGAGGTGCGCGCGATCGCCGAGATCGCCCACGATCGCCACATCTTGCTGCTCAATGACGTGACGTACCGCGACTTCGCCGACCGGCACGCCCTCGGGACCGAGTTCGCACCGGAAGAGACGATCGTCGTCTGGTCGGTGTCGAAGAACTGCGGGCTCGCCGGGCTCCGTCTCGGTGGACTGGTGGCGACGCCGGAGCTGCAGAAGAAGATCGTCCGCTTCAGCACCAGCGACCTCGGTCAGAACGTGCTCTCCCAGGTCGCGGCCAAGGCGGCGATGAGTTCGCGACCGCAGTGGCTCGACCATGTCCGTCGCCAGACCCGCGCGAACGGCGACCGGATCCGCGAGACGGTCGCCCAGATCCCCGGATCGTTCCTTCCCGTGTTCCCCAGCTCCGCGAACATGTTCGTGATCGACATCGCTCGGACGGGGGTCGATCCGGAGGACCTCCAGAAGGAACTGCTCGTCCGATACGGCGTCTTCATCCGGTCCGGGTACTATCTCTCGCACGAGTTCGGGTCGCGGTTCGTCCGGGTCTCCTTCTCGAATCCGACCGCGGACATCGACCGGTTCGTCGAAGCGTTCCCGAAGGCGATGGCCGCGCTCCGGCCGGCGAGCGCGCGCATTCCCGCCTAGACGCGCGGACGGACCCGTACGTCGACCACCACGTGGTTCCGACCCGGCCCGTACGGTTTCACGATCCGCCCTTCGGGAGCGGTGAGGATCGAGGCGCCCGCCGCTTCGACCGCCGCGCGAACCTCCGACATCGACCGATCTACGCCTCCGCGGGCATCTCCGAGCGTGTGAACGTGCAGCCAAACGCCTTCGGGCCGGCCCAGCTCGAGCGCCCGCGGGATCCATCCCACCGCGCTCGGTAGGTACCCGAGAAAGACGCGATCGGCCTCGCCCCGAGGGAGATCGAGCTCGCGATTGTCTCCCCACAGCGAACGGACGCGCCCGGAGACCCCGTTGCGCTCGGCGTTCTGCCGGAGATAGGCATAGGCGACGGGGTTCTTCTCCACCGCGAGGACCCTCCTCGCCCTCCCCCGCAGGGCCGCCGGTAGGACGAAGTAGCCGATGCCCGCGAACAGATCCGCGACGGACTCGCCGGGTTGGGTCAGCTGGCCCGCGCGCTGGCGTTCGGCCCGGTTTCCGGTCGCGAACATGATCCGGGCGGCGTCGAACCGATATCGGATGCCATGTTCGATGACCTCGGTCTCGGTTTCCGTCCCGGCGATGACCTCGATCTGGGGCCGACGCAACTCCCCTTCGATCGGGCCGACCTGGGTGATCACCGTCGTCACGCCGAGCTCCTCCCGCCACGCCGCCCCGATCCGGGGGAACTCCGGCCGAAATTCCTCCGGGAGTCGCAGGAGAAGGACCCGACCCATTCGGTGATAGCCCGACGGCATCCGCCCGGCAGCCTCGACCCCGACCGATGCCGCGAGGCGGCGACGCACGCGCTCCGCCGGGGGCGTCGACGGACCGCGCATCGACCGCGGGGAGCGGGGCACGACGGCCGTCATGAACGGAAGGGTCCGCTACGACGGTGGGGAGTCGCCCGGCCCCCGATCGAGAACGACCTCCAGAAACTGCTGGAGGTGGGCGGTCAGGATGGGGTTGTCGGTGAACCCGCAGGCGTCCAACCCGGGGGCGGCGAGGAGGGCGTGCTGGCCGTCGGCGAGCACCTCGGTCGCATGGAGGTTGTCGCGGGTGACGTACTGGACTCCCTCCGGGATGCGCTGCAGCGGCGCGGTGACGAACGTCACGTGGACCCCACGTTTGACCGCATGCAGGATCTTCTTGCCGAGCTCGTCGCGCAGGTCGGAGAGCTGGGGCGTCGTGAGGATGAAGGTGACCGAGGACTGGTCCAGCAGCTCGGCGATCTTTCCTAGGACCTTGTCGCGACCGCTGAGGAGGTAGACGAGCTGCGGTTCGCCGTGCTCCGCGACGGCCCGGTGCAGGTCCGCGAGCTGCTCGAACACCTCCTGGATCGCGCCCTTCAGCGTCTCGGCCACCTCCTGCGGCGGCGTCGGCCGGAAGAGGATCGGCTTGCCGCCGGTCGGCTTCGAGTACCCCTTCTCCGTGAGCGATTCGAGGACCTTGTACGCCGAAGTGCGGGGGATGCCCGACGCGTGCGCGATCGTCGCGGCGTCCCCCAGTCCCCGGGCGACGAGCGCCACGTAGGCCCGCGCCTCGTACTGGGTCAGTCCGACCTTCCCGAGGATCTCGACCGCGTGCCGGAACTCCTCGGAGTTGGGGTTCCCGAGCGCCACCGGTATCCGCTCGGGCGTCGCCATGATCCGTGGGGCCACGAGGAGAGCCGTGCCACTTAACGGTGCGCGTGCCCGCTCTAGGGCACCGGCTCGGTGATCTTGAGCAGGGCCGCACCGCCCAGGAGGTGCTCGATCTCGGCGGGGGTCAGCAGGTGGTGCTCGAGGAGCAGTTCCTTGACGGACTTGCCCGTCGCCTGCGACTCGTGCACGATCTCGGCGACCTTCATGTACCCGAGCTTGGGGGTGAGGACGGTCGCGGTCGCGCTCGACGCGAGCAAGTACGCCTCGAGTCGGGGAGCATTGGCGGTGATCCCATCGACGCAGGTGCGGGCGAAGACCGGGAGGTAGTTCGTGAGGATCTCCGCGGAGAACAGGACCTCGAAGGCAGCGAGCGGCATCATCACGTTGATCTCGAGCTGCCCGGCCTGCACGGCGAGCGCCGCCGCCACGTCCGCGCCGACGACGTGGAAGGCGACCATGTCCAGGCACTCGGCCGCGGAGGGATTGACCTTCGCCGGCATGATCGAAGAGCCCGGCTGGATCTCCGGTACCCGGATCTCATCGAGGGCCGTGTACGGCCCGCTCGACAACAGACGCAGGTCGTTGGCGATCCGGATCAGTTCGAGGGCGAGGGTCCGCAACCACGCCGACGCGAACCCGAGCGGGTAGCGGCTCTGCATCGTCTCGAAGGGATCGCGGCCGGTGACCAGCGGGAGGCCCGTGAGCTTCGCGTACTCCTCGACGGCCTTCCCCCGGAACCCGGGGACCGAGTTGACGCCCGTACCGACCGCGCTCCCCCCCAACGGGATCTCGGCCAGGGCCCGCTCGACCGTCGGGAGCGCCTCGAGCACCCGTTCGAGCGCCGTGGCGTAGGCGCGGAACTCCGCCCCGAGGGTCACCGGCATCGCGTCCTTCAGATGCGTGCGGCCGGCCTTGGCCAATGAACGGAACTCCTGGGCCTTACGTTCCAGGCTCACCGCAAGGGAGACGACCGCCGGGCGCAGTTCGCGCAGCGCAAGGAGGACGGCGACCTGCGCCGCCGCGGGGTACGTGTCGTTGGTCGACTGCCCACGGTTCACATGGTCGTTCGGGTTCACCTCCCGGTAGTCCCCCCGCGGGAGTCCCAGGATCTCGAGGGCTCGGTTCGTCAGCACCTCGTTGACGTTCATGTGGAACGAGACGCCGGCGCCCGCCTGGAAGACGTCGATCGGGAACTCGCGATCGAACCGACCGGCGGCGAGCTCCTCCGCCGCCTGCTCGAGCGCCTTCCCGCGTCGTTCATCGAGTCCTTTAAGGGCGACGTTCGCGCGAACCGCGGCGAGTTTGAGGAGCGCGTACGCCCGGATCAGGTGCGGGCTCGCCCGCAGGCCGCTGACGGGGTAGTTCTCGCTCCCCCGCAGGGTCTGGATCCCCCAGTACGCGTTCGCCGGAACCTCGCGCTCCCCCAGGGAATCCTTCTCGGTCCTTTGCGCGACCATCGACCGGCTCCACGTCCCGCGGCGGAATAACTCTTTACGTTCCTCGACGGTCGTGGTGCTGGCTCGGGGCCATCGCTCCGGGAGCGGGCGAGACCCACACCGTGCTCGATCCATTCCAACTGGGGTTCGACGTTAGCGGCACGATCCTCAGCTTCGCCCTCCCGCCGCTCCTGTGGCTCTTCCTCGCCTTGTTCGCATGGGAACGTGGACCGTTTGCCGAGAGCGTCGGCCTGGGGAAGCTGACGTTCTGGTTGCTGGTCCCGGCCAGCATCCTCGCCTTCGTCGCCGAGCTCACGTTCGTCCGGATCGGACCGGACCTGCTCGCGATCAATCTCGGGGGCGGCCTCTTCCCGCTGCTGGTCGCCGGGGCGCTGTTCGCCCGCATCGCTCCGCCGATGCGGCGCACCCTCGCGTTCTTCGGCCTGTGGCTCAGCGTTGAGAGCGCGCTCGCCCTCCTCGCGGTGGTGTACCTCGCGAGCGTCCCCGGCCAGGAGCTCGCCGTCACCGCGATCGCGGTCGGCTTCTCGCTCGCTGCGTTCTACGTCGCGCCCGGGGTCCTGCGGGAGGTCGCTCCGGCCATCGGTCGCCGCGTGGGCGGCCTGGTCGCGCTGACCTCCGCGGTCGTGGTGCTGACGTATCTCGCGTCGTCGACGGTGCCCGGTGCCGGGATCGAGGAGCTGTTTCCGGTCTACCTCATGACCCCGATCCTCGCGGGGTTCGTCGCGGTGCTCATCGCCCGGCCGCTCTTCGAGGGACGGGAAGGGCTTGCCCTCCCGATGGCCTACTCGACCACCACGTTCGGCGTGCTGGTCGGAGCCGACGTGCTCCGCGAGCCTCCCCTCTACGGGCCCGGACCGATGAACCTGTACGTCATCGGGGGAGCGAACGTCCTCGATCTACTGTACCTCTCGGGCCTCCTGGCCCTCGCCGCTGCGTACGCCGCGCACCGCCTCCTCGAGCGGGGATGGACCCCGGTTCCCGATGGTCCCGTGCCCCCGCCACCGCCCCCGACGCAACGGTTGACCCGCTCGCTGCAGGCCGAGTATGACGATCGGCCGGCCGACGCGGTTCGCGACGCGTCGCTCGCCGCACGCGAGGCCGCCGCGCAGGCCCATCGACTCCTTGAGCTCCCCGGCGCCGTGGATCCGGCACGTCCGTGGGAAGGACTTGGCGTGCCCGCGTGGGTGGTCGCCGACCAGGCGAACCTCGACTCGCTCGCACGGTCCCCATCGATCGAGCCGGTGGAAGGGCTCCGGGCTTGGCTGGCCGCCCGGATGCTCGTCGGCGTCGGGCGAGATCTCGGCGCCCCGCGGTTGGCGACCATCCGCGCCCGCATCGCGGCCTGCGCGATCGACCTCGCGCTCGTGACGGTCCCCGCCGTCGTGCTGTGGTGGTTCCTCGCGATCAGCATCGGGGGATCGCTGGTGTCGGTCCTCGGTGCCATCTCGTTCCTCGCGGCCGCCTACGGCTACATCGCCGCGGCGTTCCTCTACGGGGCCATCGCCGAGTGCGTGTTCGGGACCACACCGGGAAAATGGATGCTCGGACTCGAGGTGCGCGATCGGAACCTTCGTCGCCTTGGGTGGCTCCCCGCCTTCGTGCGCGCGGCCCCGCGGCTCGCCACGTACAGCGCGATCGGCATCGAGCTCTCCGCGGCGATCGCCGCCCTCGCCCTGGGAGGGGCGGGAGGGGCGAGCGCGGCGGGGTTCGGGAGCCTTTCGAACTCCGTCGCCTTCCTGTACTTCCTTGGGATCGCAGCGACCGCCACGCTCCTGTTCGGTGCCTTCGGGGTCCTGGTCATGGTGATCTCGTCCGAGCGACAGCGGATCGGCGACCGCTGGGCCGGTAGCTGCGTCGTTCGTTCGGGAGTGCCTACTTGGGCGGCGGCGCGGGTTCCGGCCCCGTCCGTGCCACCGAGATCGTGATCGACGAAACGTTGGCGTCGCGTCCGTCGCGGTTCGTCAACCGCTCGGTGTCGATCAAGATCGGCCCGATCGTCACTTGGCCCTGCAGGAGGCGCCGTCGGACGACTTCCACCACGTCGACCGCCTTGCCGATCGCGTTGCCCCGCGCTTTCACGATCACGGCCCCGGCGCCCGAGTGGAGCTGGGCGACGAGCTGGAAGACGTAGGTCATCGTGGGCTTCTGTCCGATGTACACGATCGGATGGCCCGTGCCGATCTCCCGGTAGTCGTTCTCTCGGAGGTCGTCGGAACCTCGAGGGCACATGGTCCGCCCCACCCGCGGT
>JBEKEW010000065.1:0-7114 GCA_050013635.1 Thermoplasmata archaeon
GGCCGGCAGCAATCTTCTGGCGATGGCCCTCGCCTTCGGCGGTGCTCTGCAGGTCATCGCGGGAGTCATCGCTCTGAGGAAGGGCGAGATCTTCGCGGGAACCGCGTTCGTCGGCTACGGCGGGTTCTGGCTCGCCTACTTCTGGATCGTGAACAACATCGCCTTGATCCCTGCCGCCGGCGTGGCCGCGGATTTGATGTGGTTCTCCATCGTATGGGGACTGTTCACCGTCGCGTTCGTGATCAACGCACCGAAGCACGGGCCGGGTATCACCGCGATCTTCGCGTTCCTGACGGTGGCCTTCATCCTCCTTACGGTCAACTTCGGGATGCAGGTCCCGGGTCAGGCTTGGGCGTCGGGGGCCCCGGCCGGGTGGTCGAACTTCATGGGCCTCGAGATCTTCGCCACGGGACTGATCGCCTGGTTCGTGGCTCTTGGGATCCTGACGAACGCGAACTACGGGCGCAGGTTGATCCCGATCTGAGTTCGCCGGGGAACCCTTTCCTGCGTGGGGCTCGAAGGGGGCCCCGGGCTCCGGGTCCATCGTGTCGTTGGGGGAGGCCGGTGTCGAGCGTCTCCTCCTGAACGTAGTAGGCCTACCTCATCCGGCTCGATTCCCTGGCCGCCGCACGGGTCTCGGAAGTACCGGTCGATAGGATCACGGTGAGGTTCGACGGGCCCCCACGGATACCGCGAACGGCCCGTCCGCCGGACCGTCGTGTCGCGGTTCCGAACCGGGAACGCGGCGCCGGGCCCTCCGAACGCCCGGGAGGCCGTCGTACCCTATTTCGGGGCACCCGGCTTGGGGCGCTGGACGTCGACCCGGATCTGCTCGACGATGTCCGGGTTGGCGAGCGTCGAGATGTCTCCCACGGGCAACGTGTTCGAGATCGATGCGAGGATCCGCCTCATGATCTTCCCGGAGCGCGTCTTCGGCATGTCCGCCACGATCCAGACCGCCTTGGGGCGGGCGATCTTGCCGATCTGCATCTCGATCGCTGCGATGACCTTCTTCTTGATCTCGTCGCTCGGCGGAACCCCGACCCGTAGCGCGACGTAGATCTCCGGGACCTTCCCCTTGAGGTCGTCCGCGACCGGGACGACCGCAGCCTCCGCGACCTCGGGAACGGTGAGGCAGGCGGACTCGATCTCCTTGGTCCCCAGGCGGTGGCCCGCGACGTTGATCACGTCGTCCATCCGACCGAGGATGCGATAGTAACCGTCCGCGGCCTCCGTCGCCGTGTCGCCCGCGAGGTAGGGCCAGTCCCGCCAGTCCGTCGATCCGGCCTTCTTATTGTACTTCTGGAAGTAGGTCTTCACGTATCGATCCGGGTCCCCCCAGATCGTGGCCATCAAGCCCGGCCACGGGGCCTGGATGCAGATGAAGCCGGCCCGGTTGGAGCCCGGCGGGATCACTTTGCCGTTATCGTCGTAGATGATGGGGTGGATCCCCAACACCCCGGGCCCCGTGCTTCCCGCCTTCATCCGGTGGAGGGCCGGAGCGGTCGAGGTGAGGATGCCGCCGGTCTCGGTCTGCCACCACGTGTCGATCACGACCGCCTCGTCCTTGCCGACGGTGTGGTAGTACCAGCGCCAGGCCTCCGGTTCGATCGGCTCGCCCACCGTGGTCATGTGCTTGAAGTGGTAGTGGTACTTCTTCGGCTCGTCCGGGCCGAGCTTCCGGAGCTGGCGGATCGCCGTGGGGGCGGTATGGAAGATGTTCACGCCGAGGTGCTCGGCGATGCGCCACACACGGCCCGCATCCGGGAACGTCGGTACCCCCTCGTAGAGCACCGAAGTGGCCGCCAGAGCGAGCGGCCCGTAGACGATGAACGAATGGCCCGTGATCCAGCCGATGTCGGCGGTGCACCAGTACACGTCGTTCGGGTGGATGTCCTGGTAGTACTTCGACATGGCCGTCGCGTACGCGAGGTAGCCGCCCAGGTTGTGCTGGACCCCCTTCGGCCGTCCGGTGCTTCCGCTGGTGTACATGAGGAACAGCGGCGAATCGGCGGGCATGGAAACGGGCGCGACCTCCCGGCCGCGGTACTTGGGCAGCAGGTCGTCGATCAGATAGTCGCGGCCTTCCACGATGGGGGCCGATGAAGCGTAGCGGTCCTTGAATCGCTTCCAGAGGAGGACCTTCTCCGGTGCCTTTCCCTCCTTCTTGGCCTCCTCGTACGCCAGGTCCGCCGCCGGCTTGTGGTCGACGAGCTTCCCGCTCCGGTAGTATGTGTCGATCCCGATCAGGAGACGGCTCTGGGAATCGGCGATCCGTTGACCGCTCGCTTCGCCCGAGAAGCCGGCGAAGACGACCGAATGCACCACACCGAGCCGGGCACAGGCGAGCATGGTGATCGGCAGCTCCGGCGTCATCGGGAGGTGAATCGTGACGCGATCGCCGGCCTTGAGTCCGGCGAAGTCCTTCAGAAGGGCGGCCATTTCGTTGACCCGAACGTAGAGCTCCTGGTACGTGATCGCGACCGGCGGGTCGGCCTCCGACTCGCTCTGGAAGATCAGGGCGGCCTTGTTCTTGTACTGGCCGAGGTGGCGGTCGATGCAGTTGTACGACGCGTTGAGCATGCCCCCCACGAACCATCGGTAGAACGGGGCGTGGCTCGTGTCCAACGTCGTGGTCCAGTACTTGTCCCAACTCAGGAGATCCCCGAATTCCCGGAAGCATTCCGGTATGTGGTCGAGGGAGAACTTTTCGAACCAGCCCGGGTCGGTGAAGTTGGCCTGGCCGATGAACTTGGGGGAGGGCTCGAAGTACCCCTCGTCCTTCCAGTGCACAGCGATCTCGGCTTCGCTGAATGCCGTCTGCTCGGGGGGCTTCCCGGCGGTCTTGGACTGAGCCATAATAATCGCTTCTTACGAGAGCCGGACTGTATTTGAGACCGGAGTGAATTCCAATCGACCCTGCCTCTCTTCCCGCCGCGGGAGCCCTCGTGAGGCGAGGGCGACCGGGGCCTCGATCCCTCGAGCGCCCCGGGACGTGGCCCGAACGGGGAAGGTCCCCCTCGCCCCCATGGGACCGGTGGGTCCTGCCTCGCCCGCAGCGCGCCGACCGGCGACGGGGTCCTCCGATCCGAGATCAGGAGGTGATCAGCTCCGCGTGGCAGTTCCCCTCGCTGTGGGTGATCTTGAACCCGCGCTTCTCGAGGATGTGGATCATCGCGGTGTTCTCGCCGAGCATTTCGGCGAAGATCTTCTTGAGCCCCCGCTTCTGCGCGAGTTGAAGGACGAAGTTGGTGAGCTTGCTCCCGAGCCCTTGGTACTGCCATGGGTCGGCGACCACGATGGCGAACTCCGCCGTCTCGTTGTACGGGTCGGCAATGAGACGCGCGACACCGATCATCTTCGGGCCCTCGGGGCTCTTCAACTCACCGATGATCGCGATCTCTCGGTCGTAGTCGATCTGGGTGAACCGGATCATGAGTTCGTGGCTGATGTCCTTGATGGGCTGGAAGAACCGGTACTGTTGGGTCCGCTCGGAGAACTTCGTGAACATCTCCGCTTCCATCGGCTCGTCCTCGGGCCGGATCGGTCGGAGCAGCACCCGGGAGCCGTCTTTCAGCGTGAAGCTCGAGACGTACTCCTTCGGGTACGGGGAGATCACCATGTGGGAGTACGGCTTCGCGGGCGGCTCCGCCGTGGCCTCGTGGAGGACGATCTTGGCGTCGAGCACGACCCCGCCCCTCTCGTCCACCCCGAAGGGATTGATGTCCACCTCCTTGATCTCGGGGAAATCCATGACGAGGTAGGCGAACTTGTACAGCAAGAATTGGATGGCGCTGATGTCGACCCCCTTCATCCCCCGATAGCCCTTGAGGAGATTGTAGATCTTCGTCTCCTCGATCAGCCTCAAAGAGAGGGCCATGTTCAACGGAGGCAGGCCAACGTTCGTGTCCTTGTACACCTCCACCGCGACCCCGCCCATCCCGAACACGATGACCGGCCCGAAGATCGGGTCCTGCTTCGAACCGATGAGCAGCTCGTACTGCTTGTGCTCCATCCGCTCGACGAGGATCCCCGCGATCGTCGCCTGCGGCGCCTTCTCCCGGACCGAGGCGATGATCTCGTTGTAGGCGCGCTCGGCGTCGGCCGCGTTCTGGATGTTGAGCTTCACGCCGCCCAGGTCGGTCTTGTGCATGATGTCCGGCGAGGCGATCTTGAGAACCACAGGGAATCCGAGCTCGGCGGCCGCCCGTCCGGCCTCGCCCGCGCTCCCGACGAGGAGGTCCTTCGGAACCGGGATGCCGTAGTTCGCGAGGAGCTGTTTGGATTCGTGCTCCATCAGGATGGTGCGTCCTGCCTTGAGCAGCCCCTGAATGAGCGTGCGGTTGGCCGCGGTCTTGGGAACGAACGCGTGGGGGATCGTGGCCGGCGTTTCGTTGAGGAGCGTGAGGTTCCTCGAGTACTGACGCATCGCGAGGAAGCATCGGGCCGCCTCCTCCGGGGTCCGGTAGACCGGGATGCTGCCCTTGTCCAGGATCTCCACGCCCTCCTCGACCGCGTCGCCGCCCATCCAGGACGCCAGGATCGGTTTCGGGCCCTGGAGGGCGACAATCTCCCGCGCGACATCCGCAGGGTCGGTCATCATCTGGGGCGTGAGGATGACCAGGATGCCGTCGACGGCTCGGTCCTCCACGCAGAGCTGGACCGCTTGCTTGAACCGATCGGACGCGGCGTCCCCGAGGACATCGATCGGATTCGACCGGCTCCACGCCGGCGGCAAGGAGGCGTTGAGCTTCGTCATCGTCTCCTCCGAGAGCGTCGCAAGCTCCCCGCCGTTCATGAGAAGGTAATCGGTCGCGATGACGCCGGGGCCGCCCGCATTGGTCACGACCGCGAGTCGGTTCCCGAGGGGGAGCCGCTGCATCGAGAGCGTCTTGCCGCAGTCGAACAACTCGCCGATCTCGTTCACGCGCACCATCCCCGCTCGCTTGAAGGCCGCATCGAAGACGGCGTCGTCCCCCGCGAGGCTCCCGGTGTGGGAGAGCGCTGCTTTGGCCCCGCCCGCCGTCTTACCGGCTTTGAGGACGATGATCGGCTTGGTCCGGGCGAAGGCCCGGGCCGCGCTCATGAATCGGCGGGCCTCGGTAAGGGACTCCATGTACAGAAGAATGCTGGACGTCCCTCCGTGAGTGCCGAAGTAGTCGATCAGGTCATGGAAGCCGATGTCGACGGTCTCGCCGATCGAGACGAAATGACTGAACCCCACATTCTGCTTGATCGCCCAGTCGAGGACCGACGTGCACAACGCCCCGCTCTGGGAGATGAAGGCGATCCGACCGGGGAGCGGCATGCGAGCGGCAAAGCTCACGTTCAGGTGGGCGGACGGCTTGATGAACCCGAGGCAATTCGGCCCCAGGACCCTCATGCCGTGACGCCGGGAGTTCTCGGCGATCGCCTCGTACATCGCGGCCCCAGCGGTCCCCGCCTCCTTGAACCCCCCCGAAACGATCACCAGGTTCCGCACGCCGGCCCGGCCGCATTCCTCGACGATGTTGGGGACCGTGGCGGCCGGTGTTGCGATGACCGCGAGGTCGATCCGGTCGGGGATCTGGTCCACACTGGGGTAGGCCTTGACCCCTTGGAGGGCCGGTCGTTTGGGGTTCACCGGGTAGACGACCCCTTCGTACTCGCTGCCGATCAGGTTCGCGAAGATGGAATGACCGACCCCACGGGCGTCCGCGCCGGCTCCGATGACGGCGATCGTCTTGGGGTCGAAAAGAGAGTCGAGCTTCTCCATCGGTGGCCGAATCCGTTCGGCCGTTTATCCTGCCGGGTCGATGCGGAACTGCCCCGTGTTAGCACATGGTTCTTGCTTCGTCGTCGCGCGACCCCGGCCCGCGACGCGGCCACCTTCGGTGATGAACCGGCCGCCGGACCCCTACGGGAACCGGTGTACGCGGTTCGGGCTGTTCAGGCGTACGTGAACGCGCTCACATCGGAGCGTAGGAGAGGCAGGCGCTGGCGCAACGCCCCGACCAGGGCGTGCACATCGGCGGTCGTCACCGAGCCGTAGAGGTCCACGGTCATCGAGTGGTGACGTTCTCGGTGGGTGCGACGCACGACGAGATCGGCTCGGTTCCCCCCGCCCGACAGGCGAACGGAGAACTCGCGCGCCGTAGAGAATCCCTTCACTCCTCGCTCTCCAAGGCTTTCAGGAGCAGGCCCAGCGGCTCGACGCCCCGGCCCTCCGGATCGCCCGGCAGCGGGAGCCACCCTCCGGGGCTCATCTCCCAGTGGTTGACCCGCGAGTAGCCGATTGCGGAGAACCCATGCACGGCGCTCGCGACGAGTCGGAGCAGATCGCCCCCTTCCTCGACGTTCCGTTCCTTGAGGATCTTCTCGAAGCGACGGAGCGCAGAATGCGCGGCGGTGCCGGGGTCGGGGGCCTTCAGGTCGATCTCGAGGCGGACGTGGGCGAACGGACGTTTGGGGGTCCGTGGCTTGGAGCCGGCCGCGGCGATCGGCCAGTTCACGAAGGAGACGGAGCCCGAGAGTCCCGGCGCGGACATCCCGGACTGCGGAAGGCCGGGGGGCGGTGGCATGTACGGCGCGTAAGGGGCGGCGCGCTAAGAGGGTTTCCCGGCGTCCCCGTCATCGCACGCCGGGCTCATCGCTTGAGCTGAGCGGCGAAGTGCTGGCGGAACTTCGTGACCTTCGGTTCGATCACGAGCTGACAGTACCCCTTCCCGGGGTTCCGCCGGAAGTAGTCCCGGTGGTACTCCTCGGCGGGATAGAACTCCACGAACGGGACGATCTCGGTCACGATCGACCCGCGCCATAGCTTCGCGGCGGTGATCTCGCCGGCCACCTTCTCGGCGGTCTCCTTCTGGGCCACGTCCCGGAAGAAGATCGCCGACCGGTACTGGGGACCGACGTCCCCTCCCTGGCGGTTGCGTGTGGTGGGATCGTGCACGGTGAAGAAGACCGTGAGGAGATCGTGCAAGGAGATCTCCGTGGCGTCGAACGTCACTTGGACGACCTCCGCGTGCCCGGTGCGCCCCCCGCAGACCTCCTCGTAGGAAGGGTGGGCCACGGTCCCTCCTGAATACCCGGGGAGGGCGCTCTCCACCCCCCTCAGCTCCGAGAAGACGGCCTC
>JBEKEW010000066.1:0-7041 GCA_050013635.1 Thermoplasmata archaeon
CGATCGGGAGCAGCACGATCACGGCCTCGGTCGTGTCTACGGCACCGACCGTGAACCCCCCGGTGAACAGGATCGTGCGGGCACCCCGCGGCACCCCCGCCCCCCGCCCAGGAGAAGGGGGTGCACGTGCCTTCCGGTACGATCGGAGCGTGCTCCGAAAGAGGAATACCCCGAATGCGACAAGAACGATCCCGGAACCGAGGAGGAGGTACTCCGACGGGATCGCGACGATCAGCGAGCCGGCCACGATTGCGATCGTTCCGATGACGGCCGTTCCCGCGACCGCTCCCGCGGCTCCCGTCCGCAGCGTCCCGGTCTCCCCCTGGAGCGCGAAGACGAGGGCGATGACCTCGGTCATCTCCACCACGACGATCAGGAACGCGAGGACCACCGTGGCCGGACTGATAGCCGGGAACACGCGGGAGTGTACGGGAACGTCGGCTTAGCTTCATCCCCAGCGTGCCCCGCACGCAGCGGTCGGTGGTCGGACCCGTCACGAACCTGAGCGGCGGGGCGTTGAGCGGCGGGGTCTCCGTTCGTGCGGAGAACCCCTGGGCGGGGTTGCAGGGTCCAAAATTCATGGATCGATGTGGACAAGCAGTTCCCACGAAACCTAATCTTTCCACGTGGGATAAGGGAACTACATATGAAGCCCGATCAACCAAGCCCATTCAGATCGAGTAGAACGATTGCTGCGATTGCGGTAATGGTGGCCCTCGTTGCCACCGCCTCGGTCCTGTTCGTGCCCGGGGTCTCTGCAGCGCCCGGCGCGTCGTCAGCGCCCCACACGTATCCCGTCCAGATCAGCGAGCACGGGTTGCCGACGGGCACGGCATGGTTCATCGAGATCACCACCACCACTACCACCACGACCAGTACCGTCGTCCTCACAACGACCTCCTCTTCGATCGTCGTCAAGCTCCCCAACGGAACCTACCACATTCGGGCGGGGACCGACAACCTCCGATGGGTCGCCGATCCCCCCACCGGTACGTTCCACGTGAGGGGGGCCCCCCTCTCCGTAGGGGTCAAGTTCGATCACCGGGCCGTCTTTCCCGTGACCTTCAATGAGAAGGGTCTACCTTCGGGAGCGTCGTGGAAGGTGGAGGTATCGGGAGCGAACATCCCCGACACGTCCGCCTCGTCGACCGCGGCCTCGATCTCCATCGCGCTTCCCAATGGTAGCTTCGCCTTCCGAATCACGACGACGGCGAATCACTACAAGGCCGATCCCTCATCCGGCACCGTGCACGTCGCGGGAACCGCGATCAGCCGGAACATCAAGTTCGAGAAGGGAAGCGTTCCCCTCGCACCCCTGCTGGTCGGCCCCTTCACCCTCCAGTCCGTCTCGAACGGGATGATTCCGGTGCGGGAAGCTCGGGCCGCATAGGTCGAACGCGACGGACCATCGAGCTCGAGTAGCGGTCCAACCCGGACCCCGTTCCGCTCGCGCGGCGTGAAACGGAACGGCGTCCGGCCCGGGGCGTCGCTCCACGGAAGATCCTTGCTCGACTCAATGACGGGGTGCGACATGGCTCGCGCTCCGGTCGTTCGAGCAGGGATCCGCCCACCCGCCCTCCGAGGCGTGCCGTCCGTGTCCCTCGCCCTGGTACACCGGCCGAGGAGCGGTCACCGAAAGAGAGCGTAGCCCCCCCTCTTATGTCGAGACGCGCGTCTTCGGCCGTTATGGACGAACCCCGCACGGGCACCCGCCCCGCAGCCACCCAAGCGGGCATCCCCCCGGGGATGGTCGATCTCGTGCTCTCCGTCCTCGGGTCCTCTTCCGGCCCCGTCCGTCGGCGCAAGCTGCTGGAGGAACTCGAGGGGCATGGGCATCGCATCTCTCTGGCGGGTCTGAACAGGATTCTTCAACACTGCGCCCTCGCCGGGCTCATCACCGAGCGCCCGGACGGGGTACGGCTCAAGCCGCCGACCGGTTGAGCACGCCTCCCCCACCTGCTCGGATGGATCCGGGCGTCGGGGACGGGCCATACTACCCACGACCACGGTCGCCCAGGGAATGATCAAGAAGGCACCCACCCGACCGATCCATCAGCCGGGCGTCGGAGTGCATACCGGTCGGGTCGGACGGATGTGCCGCTTGATTCGGATTAAGGGGCGGCTTAACACTCATCCCCCGACCATTCGTACTCATGCCAGCACAACGCAGAGAGAAGGTCTCGTTCTTGGAAGGGAAGGAGATGCCGCGCCGAATCCGAGTGAAGTTCACGGCGCCGAATTCGAGCGGGGCCAAGCGCGTCTCGTTCTTGGAAGGGAAGAAGTCGCCGCGGAGAACCCGGGTGACCTTCATGGCGAAGAAGGGCGCGAAGGCGCGCGCGCGCTGAAGCGCAGCCAACGGATCAGACCCGAGCGGGGGAGGGTGGGGCGTGCCTCGCCCCCCTCCGCGATACGAAGTCCGTGACCTCCCGAGCGGTCGTGCGTCGCGCACGACGAGGTCCCCGGGCTCAGGGACCCTTACCGCACCTATGGCATGATGAATAGTGCGCGCCCTGGCTCGGTCCGAGGGGGCTCCGCCTAAACTATATCTCACCTCGCGGACCTTCCGGGTCGCCGCCCGGCCTGCGGGCACGTGCGGATTCGAAGCGGGCTCAGATATGCGGGTGCTGATCGTCGACGACGAGTTAGAGTCCCGTGAGGAGCTTGCCTCCGTGCTGGGCGAGAGCGGACACACGTTGACGGTCGTCGCTTCGGCCGCCGCGGCCCTCACCGCCCTGGAAAACGCGGAGTTCGATGTCATGTTCACCGACCTCAAGCTGCATCGGGCGGGCGGCATGGACCTCCTGGCCGAGGCACGGCAGAGGTGGCCCCGGCTCCTGGTGGTCATGCTGACCACGAAGGCGACGGTGGAGACGGCGGTCAAGGCCTTTCATCTGGGCGCGTTCGACTACCTCCCCAAACCGGTCCGTCCCGACCGGGTACTGCGCGTCCTCGAGCTCGTCAATCAACAGCTTGCGTTGATCCGGGCCGGCGCGAAGCCCCTCGACCCCGCCCAGTATGCCCGCGGCCTCGCCGCCGAGGGCGGGTATGAGGTGCTTCTGATCACGCCGCCCCCTCCGCCCACCATCAGCATCAATGTGAGCCATCTCCCCCTCGACCCCGAGAATCCGTTCCGGATCCGCGACGCGGTGGCGGAGTTCGTCGCGCCGAAGGAGAAGGCGGCCGTGGTCATCGCGGCGGTCGAGGAACTTCTCGCACGCCACCGGGAGGAGGAGATCGCGGCCCTGCTCGAGGGAATTCGAGCGATATTGGAAGGGAAGGGACCGCTCGCCATAGGGTACGATCCGAACAAGATCACGGCGACCGGCGCCCTCGCGGTCCGCGCGTCGATCGTCTCGGCCGACGCGCACACGACCCTCGAATCGCTATCGAACCCGATCCGCCGACTCGTCCTTCGCCGACTTGCGGAAGGCCCGTGCAGTTTCATGCAGGCCATGGAGGCCGGTCGTCTCGATGACACGTCGAAGATCGCGTTCCATCTCCGCAAGCTGACCGAAAGTGGTCTCGTCGCGCACTTGGCCCGAGAACGGTATCGGCTTACCGCGCGGGGACGGGGGGCGATCAAGATCCTCAGTTCGATCGATGACCTCGATTCGAGGAAGGGAAGCGGGAACCGGATCTTTCCCTCGAAACCGCCGATCCCGAGCCTCACGGGGTCCGAATCGCGAGATCATCCCTGAACTTGAATTCAGGAACAGTATTTCGCCGCCGCCCCGGGTCGACAATTGGTTTCAAGGGCCGGAAGGATTGAGCAAGATGGCGGTCGAGCACACGCGAGCATCGAGTCGAGTCGTGAGCGTACTGGTCGCCGTTGCGATGCTGTTCGCAGCGCTGGTCGCGATGGCTCCACTGACGACGGGACCGCCGATGACGCCCGGAATCGCCCACACCTTGAGCGACATCGGGGCGATCCCCAGCCTCGCCTCGACGTGCGGACAATCCTCCGTTCCTCTCGGTTCGGCCGCGGCCTACGCGGTTCTCGCCGGTGCCGGGGTCACGAACACCGGGCCTAGCACCCTTACCGGGGATCTCGGTGCAGGCCCCGGGTCCTCGGTGACGGGCTTCCCACCCGGAACGTACACCGGGATGGAGAACGTTGCCAACGCGGCGTCCGCCGGAGCGGAAGCGAATCTGACGATCGCGTTCAACAATGCGTCGGGTCGTTCGAACTGCGCGGTCACCCTATCGGGGAATATCGGCGGGCAAACGTTGACGCCCGGTCTCTACACGTCGACCTCCACGCTGGCGATCTCCTCAGGGGACCTCACCTTGAACGGTGGGGGTAACCCCAACGCGGTGTTCGTATTCCAGGTGGCGTCCGGGCTCACCACCACCTCGGGACGCGCGGTCCTCCTCACGAACGGCGCCCAAGCGGGGAACATCTACTGGGCGATCGGCAGCTCGGCTACCCTCGGAACGACCTCGACCATGCAGGGGACCGTCATGGCGTACGCGTCCATTACGATGGCAACGGGGTCCCATCTGAACGGGCGGGCGCTGGCCCGGACCGGTGACGTCACGTTGTCGGACAGCACGATCGTCGTGCCCATCACCACTTCCTCGGCGACCTACGGGGTAACGTTCACGGAGAGTGGTCTGCCGGCGGGGACGAGTTGGTCGGTGTCCTTCGACGGAGTTCGGGAGAGCTCCACGGCGGCGACGATCGGCTTCACCGTGACGAACGGAACCTACGCGTACACCGTTGAAGCCGTGGCCGGGTACACCGCCCAACCCTCGTACGGTAGTGTCACCGTGAGCGGGGCGGCGGCCGGCGAGGCGATCGCGTTCACGACCGGCGGGACGCCGGAGACCTTCACGGTCACGTTCACCGAGTTCGGGTTGGTATCGGGGACGAGCTGGTCGATTGCCTTCAATGGAGTTCTGAGAAGCTCCACGACGGCGACGGTAGCGTTCACCGTGGCGAACGGTACCTACACGTACGTCGTTGGACCCGTGGTCGGGTTCACGCCAAGCCCGTCGGCCGGGAGTGCCATCGTGAGCGGGGTGGCGGTCCGTCAGGCGATCATCTTCACCAGCGGGGGCGCCTTGGCCACCTTTGCGGTCACGTTCACGGAGTCCGGTTTGGTATCGGGGACGAATTGGTCGGTCACCTTCAACGGAGTTCCGGAGAGCTCCACGACGGCGACGGTGGGATTCACCGAGACGAACGGAAGCTACTACTACACGGTAGGAGCGGCCTCCGGGTACACCGCAAACCCCCTGTCGGGCAATGTGACGGTCAGCGGGGCAACGGTGAGCCTCGCGATCGCGTTCACTTCCACGAGCGGCAGCGGTTCCTCATCGCCCGCGACCTCCGCATTCGGAATCCCATGGTGGGGTTGGGTCGGCATCGGGATCGCGGTGGTGGTGGCTGCCGCCGCGATCGGCGCGGGGATGGTTCGGAGCCGGCGCGGCAAGAAGCGGGCACCGTAGACGGCGCACGACGGGCCGGAACACATCCTTGGGTCGTGGGATGGACCCACCCGCGCGCGATGCTCCTGGGTCGAGCAGGTCGGGGTTCCCCCTCGCGCGCGGGTCCACCCTCCGGGCGAGATCACGACGGCAGCCGTGCGCCGATGGCCGGCGCGTCCGGTGAGTGGGCCGGGACGGATTTGAACCGTCGATCTCCGCGTTGTAAGCGCGACGTCCTAACCGCTAGACCACCGGCCCTTGGTCGGAGGAAGACCGCTCTCCCATCATGGGAGTATCGGTGCTCGCGTGCACGCGATGGCGCACGCGCACGGCAGGTCCCCGCGTGAGCCCCACCATCGCCCGACCCGGAAGGAGCGCCTCTCCCACGCCCAGCAGCATCCCGTCGCGCACCAGCACGACCGCGTCCCCGACGCGTATGGAAGGATCGGCCTGTCGCACTCCCGGCACGAACAGATCTCCCGAGAGGGTGAGGCCCTCCGTGACCTCCACCGCGAGCGGGGGGTCGGGGAGGAGTCGTTGTCCCCCCGCGACCGTGAGATGGAACAGGCCCCGCTCCTCCCTCCAGGTAGCGAGATCCGTGCGACTCGGATCGGTCAGGCGCTGGAACCAGGGACGGCCGGCGAGACGAACCGTTCCGGCGAAGAGGCGGTCCGCTGCGACACGACCGAATTGGAAGGCCGCGACCTCGTGCAGCTCCTCCCGGACCACGGAGAGAGGCCCGCCGGGGACTGGGGTGGACTCGGCGAGCGCGGTCGAGATCGCATCCCGAAGCGAAGCGAGGGCCTCGGTCGTCGTGGTGCGATCGTCGCCGAGCGTCCAGGCCGTGGCCCTGCGGTCCGCGATCGCCTCGCGAACGAAGTCGTACTCTTGGGGGTCGAGATGCGCCACGATCGCACGATAGCGGCCCTGCGCGAGCAGATGATGGAGCCCCACCCGGACCGGTCGGCGTTCTGCCTCCGACCACTCGCCGGTGACCGGGATGTCGTACTGGCGGGCCGGGTACACGTCTTCGAGCTCCCGCGGGACCAGCCCGACCGGGGAGCTGACGGAAACGACGTGGACCCGCTCGAGCGCGCGCAGACCCTCCAGGGCACCCCAGAACCGCCGGTGCGAGCGCGAATTGCGGTACGGCTTGGTCCGGCTGCACGGCACGAGCAACAGCACCTCTTTCGATGGCGGAGGACGGTATCGCTCCACGAGGCGGGTTTGGAAGCGACGCATTTCCGGGCGACGCAACGATTCGGCCAGAACGTACCGTCCCGTTCCATCCCCGACGACCGGGGCAAACTCTTCCAAGAGATCGCCGAGGTCGTGGTCGGCATACCTTAGCAGCTCGGCCAACGTCGGTTCGGCGGCGAGCCGTGCCTCGACAAGTTCCCGCAATCGGCCCCCGCGCGCGGCCTTCTCCGCCCGCGCGAACGCGTCGCGGTACGTCGTTCGCAACTCGGCGGAGGTACCGGGAGCCGAGGGGGCTCCGCGTGCCGAGGCCCCGAGCGATTCGTCGAACTCCGTGCCCGCGGAAGCGAGGATCTCTCCTTCGGTGGTGTCCATCAGGTCGATGCCCAGGTAGTGGAGGAAGGGGATCCGGTG
>JBEKEW010000067.1:0-7012 GCA_050013635.1 Thermoplasmata archaeon
CGTATTACCGGTGGGTGGCGCCCGTGCATCCCCCGATGTCGACCACGGTCGGCACGCTGATCGGCCAGGAAGGGGTGATCGTCGCCCCGGTGGTGCCCGACAGCCTCCACGGCAAGGTCCGTATCGGATCGGAGATCTGGTCCGCCCGGGCGGAGGTACCGATCGCTCCGGGAACCCATGTGCGCGTGGTCGGGGGGTCGGGCGTCTCCGTCTCGGTGGAGGTCCTTCCCTCGGGCTCCGGATCCGCGGGGGCCCCCCCATGAGCGGAACCGAAACGGTTAGCTGCACCCGGTCGATGGGACGGCGCGAACCGAGGAGCTGAACCCGATGGACTACACGGGCCTGATCATCGCCGTCATCATCGTCCTGTTCATCCTCTTGGTGCTTCTCGCCCGGATGATCTACACGATCCAACCGTACCAGCAGGGGATCGTGACCCTGCTCGGATCGTACAAGCGCATCATCAACCCGGGATTCAACATCGTCAGCCCGCTCGCCTCCGTCCTCAAGATCGACCTGCGAACCCAGGTCCTCGAGGTCCCTCGCCAAGAGGTGATCACGAAGGACAACTCTCCCACGAACGTCGACGCGATCATCTACGTGAAGGTCGTCGACGCGCCGAAGGCGATCTTCCAGGTCCAGAACTATCACCTCGCCACGGTCGCGCTCGCCCAGACCACGCTCCGTTCCGTGATCGGCGACATGGAACTCGATGAGATCCTGTACAACCGCGAGCGGATCAACACCCGGCTCCGCGACATCCTGGATGAAGCGACGGACCGCTGGGGCGTCCGGGTCGAGGCCGTCGAGATCAAGGAGGTCGACCCGGTGGGCCCGGTCAAGACCGCGATGGAGGAGCAAACCTCCGCGGAACGCCAACGCCGCGCCGCGGTCCTGCGCGCCGACGGGGAGAAGCGCTCGGCGATCCTCGTCTCGGAAGGCCAGAAGCGCTCTCGTATCCTGCAGGCCGAGGGGGTCCGGCAATCCGCCATCCTCGAGGCCGAAGGGCAGCGGGTGGCGACGATCCTTCAAGCCCAAGGCGAGGCGCAGCGACTGCGGATCCTCGCGCTCGGCGCGAGCGCCCTGGACGCGAAGGCGCTCACGGTGCTCTCCTTGGACACCGTCCAACGGGTCGGCGACGGCCAGGCGACCAAGATCCTCTTCCCGTTCGAGTTCACCCGCCTGATGGAGGGCGCTTCCGAGTACCTCGGGGCGGGCCGCCTGACCCCGGACCGGCCGCTCAACTCGATGGAGGACCTGGAGAAGCACATCGGGACGATGGACAGCATCCTCGGCCCGATCCCGCGCCAGGAGGAGCTCCTCACCGAGATCCAGTCGATCGAGGACGAGATCAAGGCGGAATCCGCGGAGTCGACGCGGATGGTGGCGCCGTTCGGCCACAGCTCCAAGACCCCGACTCCGGATCTCCCCGACGCGGATGTCATCGCTCCGGTCCCACCGCCGACGCCCGCCAAGAAGACCCCTCCCGACGCCGCGCCGCCTGCGTAGAGGTCCCGGGCCGACGTTCCCGATGGCCCTATATGGGCCGAGAGCACCGAAGGGATCGAGGCGAAGATGGAGCCGATCCGATCCGAGCGCCACGAAGCCGTTCTCACGATCACCATGGACCGGCCCGACCGCCGGAACGCGCTGGACGTCCCCTCGATGACCGCGCTGCGTCAGGCGCTTCAACGGGCGAGCTTGGATACCGAGGCTCGGGTCGTCGTCCTCACCGGCGCGGGAGCGGCGTTCAGTGCGGGCGGGGATGTGGCCGTGATGGCGGAGGCGCGGGAGCGGGGAGAGCTTCCCCGTCTCTTTCACGAGCTCACCGCCGAGATGGAGCATGCGATCCGCGAGATCACGAGCATGCCGAAGCCCGTCCTCGCCGCTCTCCCCGGGGTCGCCGCCGGGGGCGGCCTTTCCTTGGCCCTCGCCGCCGACTGGCGGATCGCGAGCGAGAACGCCGTCCTCGTCCCCGCGTTCCCTCAGCTCGGGGCCGTCCCGGACGGCGGGCTGTCGTACTTCCTTCCGCACTACCTGGGGATCGGTCTCGCGCAGCAGATGCTGTTCACGAACGCCCGGATCCCTGCGGCTCGTGCGCTCGAACTGGGGCTCCTTCACGAGGTCGTCGTACCGGCCGACCTAGGGCGGCGGTGTGCCGAGCGGGCCGAGGAGCTGGCCCGAGGGCCGACGTTCGCCTACGGTTGGACGAAGCGTCTCCTGCACTCCGCGTTCACCGAGCGCCTCGAGGGCCAGATGGCGCTCGAGCGCCGCGGCGCGGTCGAGGCAGCCCGTCGCCCCGAGCTCGCCGAGGGGATCCGCGCCTTCCGGGAGAAGCGCGCGCCCCGTTTCCCCCCGCCCTGACGTTCCCTTCGGGTTCGTCTCGCGATCGTGGGGACCGGCCCCTCCCACCTCCGGGTCGTCAGGCGGGAGGGTTCCAGGGACGGGCGAGCTTCTCTTCGAGCTCCCGCCGTACGGCCGGCCATTCCCGGAGGAGGATGCTGTAGCGGACCGACGACCGCCAGACCCCATCGGGAAGCAGCACGTCCTCGCGCAGCGTGCCCTCGCGGACCGCCCCGAGACGCTCGATCGCCCGCTGGGAGCGCACGTTCCGCAGATCGGTCTGGAGCTGGACCCGATGCACCCCTTCGTCATCAAAGGCGTGCCGGAGCATCAGATACTTCGCCTCGGTGTTCAGCGGGGTCCGCCAGAACCTGGGAGTGTACCACGTGCCGCCGATCTCGACACAACGGTCCTCCCGATCGATCCTCAGGTATCGGGTCATGCCCACCGGGGTGTGGGAGGGAAGACGTTGGACGGTGAAACACAGGTCGGTCCCTGCACGCTGGCGGCCGAGCAGGAGCGCGACGAGCGCGGCCATCTCCTTCTCGGTCCGGGCCGGGCCGGACCGCATGTAGGTCCAGATCTCCGGATCCCGCCCCGCCTCCGCGAGCGCCGGCGCATGACCGGCCACGAGCGGGACGAGCTCCAGGTAACGTCCCTCGAGGGTGATCGGGGTGCGAAACTCCGGTACGCGCATCCGCAGGCGGGCAAGGCCCGCGGGAGATAACGAGCCCCGTATCGACCCGGGCCCCCGCTCTAAAGAGGTCTCCCCTCGGTGGGAAATCACGCCGGTGGTCCCGGACCGGTGCAGGCCTTAAATAACGAAAAGAGGTCCAACGGCAACGGGTCAAAAGCCGACCGTAAGGAGGGTAGCGGAGTTGGACGCCGGCGTGGACACTTTCCTCGTCTTTGCCGCCATCGCCGCGGCGTTCGGCGTCGGCTCGATCATCGCGAACCGCCAGCTCGGGGCGAAGCGCCGTCGCTCCTATCTTCAGCT
Organism: Thermoplasmata archaeon; assembly: GCA_050013635.1. GTDB lineage: Archaea > Thermoplasmatota > Thermoplasmata > Lutacidiplasmatales > UBA184 > Lutacidiplasma. The sequence continues at coordinate 3,341 of JBEKEW010000067.1, forward strand.
CACGACGTACGAATGCGGCGAAGAAGCCCAAGGGGAGGCGCAGATCGACTTCCCGACCCAGCACTACGTCTTCGCGATCGTCTTCGTAGCGGTCGACGTGATCGGCTTCATCCTGGCGCTCTGGGCGCTCACCTTCCGCGGAGTGAACTCGGCGTGGTACCCCGTCTTCATTGCGTTCGGGTTCGCCATCCTCGCGATCATCGGCATCTATTACGCGCTCAGCGGCGAGCGCCGGTGGGTCGTGTGAGCGCGACCCCGGAGCGGGCCCCGCGCCGGCCCCTGGTCACTCCTCCCCCCGGTCCAACGTTCCCGATGGTGGACGCCTTGCCGGCGGTCCCGTTCCTGGAGATCGAGGCCCTCCGGGCCGAGCAGTTCATCCCGGCGGCGAAGGAGGCGCTCGGGGCGATGATCGCGGAGCAGGGCCGCGACGCGGTGATCCGGCCGGTCTTCAACTGGGCCGGGCGGAACTCGCTGTTCCCGCTGCACTTGGGGCTCGCCTGCTGCGCGATCGAGTTCGCGGCTGCGTTCGGTGCGCGATGGGATGCGGAGCGGTTCGGAATCGTTCCGCGGTCGTCGCCGCGTCAGTGCGACCTCATGATCGTCAACGGGACCGTGACCTGGAAGGTCGCGCACAAGATCATCACGCTCTACGAGCAGATCCCCGAGCCAAAGTGGGTCATCGCGATGGGGAACTGCGCCACCGGTGGCGGTCCGTTCCGGACGGCGTACTCGGTCGTCCCGGGCGTCGACAAGCTGGTCCCGGTCGATCTGTACATCGCCGGCTGCCCGCCCCGCCCGGAGGCGATGCTCGACGGGATTCTGAAACTCGAGGAGCTCATTCGGGAGCGGAAGGAGTAGTCCCGCTCGGGACGCTTCGTTCACGGGGGGGACGGATGGCATCGGAGGAGTTCGCCCGGGAGTTGTCGACCCATCTCGGGGACCGCATGATCGGCCTCGTGCCGTTCCCTCGGACGCTCGGGCGAGTGCGGTTCCGGCCCGAAGCGGCTCTCGAGGTGTTCCGTGCGGTGCACGATGACCTCGGCTTCGACCATCTCTCCATGGTCGGCGGGATCGATTGGGTCGACCACCGGGAGGTCTTCTATGCCCTCTGGTCCGACCGCCGCGTCGCGTACCTGCTCCTGACGGCCGATCTCCCGGGGGACCATCCCCACATCGAATCCGCGTGCGCGGTCTGGCCCGGCGCGAACTGGCACGAGCGCGAGGCATGGGAACTGCTCGACATCCGGTTCGACCACCACCCGGACCTTCGGCACCTCCTCCTGCCCGACGGGTACGCCTTCCACCCGCTCCTGCGTTCGTTCAAGCTCCACGAGCCCGAGGGACTCGAGGTGAAGGTGCGCCGTGTCTGAGATGTGGATCAACATGGGGCCCCAGCACCCCATGACCCATGGACTGTGGAACCTCCGGGTGAAGATCGACGGCGAGCACGTTCTCGACGTCGACCCCGAGATGGGCTTCCTGCACCGGGGCATCGAGAAGATCAGCGAGGATCGGCACTACAACGAAGTGATCACGCTGATGGATCGGTGCTGCTACGTCGCCGGGATGGCCTGGGAGCATCTGTTCATCCTCGCCGCCGAGGACGCGCTCCACGTCCAGCCTCCCGAGCGGGCGGAGTACCTTCGCGTGATGAGCGACGAGCTCCAGCGGATCGGTTCCCACATCATGTGGTACGCCGCGTTCGTGCAGGACATCGGCCTCATGACGCCGTTCCTGTACGGCATGCGCGACCGGGACCTCGTCTGCGATCTCTTCCAGAGCTACACCGGCGCGCGGATGACCTACGAGTACATGCGGGTCGGAGGGGTCCGCAACGACGTGCCGGCCGGGTTCATCCCGGAGGCGCGCAAGGTCTGCGACTGGCTGATCGACCGTTTCGTCGAGTACGACCAGCTCTGCATCGGCTCCGACATCTTCCATCGGCGGTGCGACGGGCTCGGGGTCTTGAACGCGCGCGATTGCATCGACCACGGGGTCACCGGTCCGATGCTGCGGGCCGCGGGGGTCGTGCGGGACCTGAGGAAGGATCGGCCGTACTCCGCCTACGACCGGGTCGAGTTCGATGTCGCCCGGGCCGACGGAGCCGACGTCACCGCGCGCTACCTCGTCCGGATGGAGGAGCTGCGCCAGTCGGTCCGGATCGTCCGCCAGACCCTCGACTGGCTCGAACGCCACCCGGGTCCCGTGCTCGCTCAGGAGCTTCCGCGCTGGCTGGGAGCCCCGTACGCCCCGGTCGGCCGGGAGGGGTACCTCCTCAAGCGCAACTTCCCGAAGGGCCTCGGATTCTCCGCCGTGGAGGAGCCCCACGGCGAGGCCCTCGCGTACGTCGTCAACGAGGGCTCCGAGCATCCGTACCGCGTGAAGTTCCGCTCACCGGTGTTCGCGAACATGAGCGCGGCCCGCCAGTACCTGGTCGGCTGCCGGATCGCCGATATCCCACCCATCATGGGCAGCGTCGACATCTGTGTCGGGGAAGTGGACCGGTAGGGGAGGGTACGATCGATGACCACTTCGCTGCTCTCCGTCTCCAACGATCTCTCCTCGATCATCCTCCACGCCGTGGGAGGGGTCCTGCCGCCCCCGCTCACCGGCTGGCTGACGGACCCGAACACGATCACCGCCCTCGGCTTCCTGATCTTCGGGGTCATCCTCCTCGCCGCGAGCATGCTCAACACGATCCTCCTGATCTGGTGGGAGCGCAAGCTGCTCGGCCGGTTCATGGATCGACGGGGCGCGATGCACGTCGGGTACGCGGGGTTGCTGCAGAATTTCGCGGACGGGTTCAAGCTGTTCCGCAAGGACACGGTGCGACCGCGCGACGCGGACCCGGCGGGGTTCTTCATGGGCCCGACCGCCTACATGGTCACGTCCCTCGTGATCTTCGCCATCCTCCCGGTCTCCACGGGGTGGAACTCGGGGTCCCTTCCGCTGAGCCTCCTGCTCGCCCTCACGATCTTCTCCTTCGCTCCGCTGTTCATCTTCGTCAGCGCCTGGTCGAGCAACAACAAGTACTCGCTCATCGGAGGGATGCGCTCCGCCGCCCAGATGATCGCCTACGAGGTCCCGATCCTCCTCGCGATCGTCGCGGTCGTGATCGTGTCGGGTTCCTTCGACCTGAACACGATCGTGGCGGAGCAGCAGAACTACTGGTACTGGGGGCCGCTCTTCCTCGCCCTGGTCGTGTTCGTCACCGGGATGCTCGCGGAGATGGAACGGATCCCGTTCGATCTGCCCGAGGCCGAGGCGGAGCTGGTCGAGGGTTGGAACACCGAGTACGGCGGGATGATGTTCGCCTACTTCATGTTCACCGACTACATCCGCGTGCTCCTCGGGTGCTTCCTGATCGTCCTCCTCTTCCTCGGTGGATGGACGATGCCGGGCTGGATGCCGAGCGCGTGGACGAGCTTCCCGCTCGCCGGGATCTTCTGGTTCATGATCAAGGTCTACGCGGTGTTCACCGTGTTCGTCTGGATCCGCGCCTCCCTCCCTCGCGTGCGCACCGACCAGCTGTTGCGGATCGGCTGGAACCGGATGATCCCGCTCGGGCTGGTCTCGATCGTGCTCGCGGCGGGGCTGGTCCTCGCCAAGTGCGTCCCCGTATTCGGGTGCCTTCCGAGTTTGGGGGGGTAAGGAGGTAACCATCGATGGCCG
>JBEKEW010000068.1:0-6959 GCA_050013635.1 Thermoplasmata archaeon
TCCCCGGAGGCGCGAACGACTCCACGTCCGCAGCGTTCCAGAGGTTCCTCGGCGGCGTCTCCCCCACCCTATGGGATGGGCTCCAGCTCCTCTCCGCCGGGAACCCGAGCGCGCCGCAGCCGTCCGTCCAGTGGACCGCGGTGGGGTCGGGACCGTACTACCTCGGGAGCGTCGACCCGAGCACGGGGTACGTCCTTCGCGCCAGCCCCGTCTATCGCTCGCCCAGCGGCTGCGCGGGTACCCCCGGATGCGAACCGCTCGCCGGGGCGTACTTCGCTACCGTCAATGTGTTCTACGAGCCGAACGACACCGTCGGCGTCCAACAGTACCACGCCGGGCGGGCCGCGATCGCGGACATCGGGTGGAGCGATGCCTCCGCGTTCGACGCGCTCGAGTCGGCCGGCAAGATCGGGAACCTGAGCGTTCCGATGCTGGACACGAACTTCCAGACGTACGATCTGAACTTCAGCGTCGCGAACGAGAACCGGACCGATCCGACCGGCTTGCTCAACGTACCGGGGGATTTCTTCAGCTACGACGGTCTACGGGAGTTCCTCAGCCTCGCCTATCCCTACACGTCCCTCGCGCCCACCTTGGAAACCGGCTACGGCGTGCCGTACGGGATGGCGTACGGCGGGGCGATCCCTCGGTACCTCGGTAGCGACTACCCCACCAACATTTCGTGGCCGTCCACCGATCCGGTGTCGAACGCGAGCGTTCCCGGGGGCGCGGCATGGTACTGGACGCAGTCGACGCGACCGTCCTCGGCCCTCTACGACCCCGAGCTCAGCCGGTGCTTCCCGGCCCGTCCGTGCCGGTTCCCGATCATGTACCCCACCATCGGAGGCAGCCCCGACGTCGGGCCGCTCACCATCGGTCAGCTCGGCGCGTGGAGCCGGTCGATCGCCAACCTGAGCGGGGGAGCCCTCGAGCCGTATCTGCTCAGCCCGAACTGCGGGAGAGACCTGGCCGGGGGGCTTTCCCCGTGCACTCTCGGCCCGGGGCAGTCCGTGTACACGACCATCGGCGAGGGAGGGGGAGCCGCGTACGCCGATCCGAGCGGTCTCGTCGGGGCGATGTACGGCCCCGATGCGTCGCACGCCTACGGAGACTCCGTCCCCCAACAGTTCGCGCTGCCCCAGTTCGACAACCCCACGTGCGGGTACGACCGCGGCTCGTGGGGAGATCTCCTCCATTGGGCGAACGCCAAGTTCGTCCCGACCGCGTGCCAGGGGGTCGCCTACGATGCGATGGGGACGTGGATCGCGGTGGCTCTCACCCTCGCGCCCGGTCCGTATCGGACCCTCGTCTACAACGAGATCGAGCACGTCGCCAACCTGCTCGCCTTGTACGTCTACGCCTACCAGGATTCCGACCCTCAGACCTACGCGTCGTGGATCGACCCCACCAGTCTCGACACCAATCCCGTCATCGGTGGTGCGGGGATCGAGACGTGGTACTCGCTCCATGCCGTGGCACCGCCGCCGCCGACGACGTACCCCGTCTCCTTCCACGAGCGGGGCCTGCCGGCGAACACGACGTGGTCCGTGTCGCTGAACGCCTCGACGGTCGCCTCGACCGCCCCGTCGATCGCGTTCGACCTGCCGAACGGCACGTACGCGTTCTCGATCCAGCAGATCGGAGGGTACGCGCTCTCGCTCTCGGCCGGAACGGTCCAGGTGAACGGGACGGCGCTGGATATCTGGACCGAGTACGTCCCGGCCCCCACCACCTACTTGGTGCAGTTCATGGAGACGGGACTGGCGGCGGGGAGCCCCTGGTCGGTGACGCTGAACGGCTCCCGAGACGTGGCGTCGTCGTCTCCGGTGATCTCCTTCAGTCTCCCCAATGGGACGTACTCCTACACGGTCGGGGCGGTCCGCGGGTACACCGTCGGGACGAGCTCCGGCATGTTCTGGGTGAGCGGAGAGGGCCAGAACATCTCGATCGAGTACACACGCGTGATCGTCACCTACTTCCTTCGGTTCCAGGAGCTGGGACTGCCGACGGGAGCCGTATGGAGCGTTTCGGTCGGATCGGCCGACCGCAACACCTCGACGACGTGGATCGAGTGGAAGGTTCCGAACGGGACCTACACCTTCACCGTGCGAGCGGTCGGGTTCGTGGCGACTCCGACGAACGGCACGGTCCCGGTCCACGGGGGACCCGCATCGGTGAATGTCAGCTTCGTCGCCAACCAGACCGTCCTCGCCCACGGATCGGGCACGTTCGAAGGACTCCCACCCTGGGCCTGGGCCGCCCTGGGTTCGGCAGGGGTCGTGGTCGCGATCGGCATCGGCTGGGTCCTGGTGCGCCCGGGACGAAGGGACGGCGGATAGCGTCCTTCTCCACCTGCGCGAGACCGCCGACAACCGCTAAGCGTCCGGAGATGTTTGCCGACCGATCATGTCACGGTCCACCGTTTCCTTCCTCGGCGGCGTCCGGGAGATCGGCGGCAACAAGATCGTCCTCGAGGACGGCGGCGATCGCATCCTGTTCGACTTCGGCCCGTCGTTCTCTCCCACGTTCGAGCAGTTCTACGTCGACTTCCTGCAGCCCCGGACCGCGAGCCCCATCAAGGACCTCCTCGAGTTCGATCTGATCCCCCGGGTGGGGGGCCTGTACTCCGAGCCGGCCCTCGCCGGGGCGGACCTCGCCTATCGCGCTCCGGAGTTTCAGGGGATCTTCCTGACCCACGCGCACGCCGACCACGCCGGGTACCTCCAGTACCTCGATCCCGAGATCCCCGTGTACGTCGGGAAGGGGACCCACGAGCTGCTCCAGGCGATCTCCCAGTCGACCGGACAGAAGTACGGCGAGCACGACTGGAGGATCTTCGAGGACCGGAAACCGGTGCGCGTCGGGGGGATCGAGATCGTCCCCCACCCGGTGGACCACTCGATCCCCTTCGCCTACGGCTACATCGTTCGCACCTCGGAGGGATCGTTCGCCTACACCGGCGACTTCCGTCAGCACGGTCCCCGGGCCGACGACACGCACGCGTTCTTCGACGCGGTGCGGGAGGAGAAGGTCGATGCGATCGCCATCGAAGGGACCCGCGCCGGCAACGACCCACGGAAGAACTTCACGGAGGACGGGGTGCGCCGAGAGGTCGACCGGGTCCTCGGATCGACGCACGACATCGCCCTCGCGTGCACCTACCCGCGGGACGTCGATCGGCTCCTGACCCTTCACGCCGCCGCCCAGGACGCCGACCGCGAGCTCCTCGTGTCGTCGCGGACCGCCTACCTGTTGACGGCGATGGCGCCGCTGTTCCCACCGGGGACCATCCCGATCCCGGGGAAGAGCCCCGGCCTTTCGGTGTATGCGCGCAAGAAGAAGCTCACGTACCGTTGGGAGCGGCCGTTCCTCGATTCGGCGCTCCCCGCCGAGGACGTCCGTCGGAGCGGCGGTCGCTACCTGCTCGCGCTGGACTTCTACCATTTCCCCGAGATGATCGACCTCCGCCCTCCCGCGCACAGTCCGTTCATCCACTCGATGAGCGAGCCGTTCAGCGAGGACGACGTTTCGGACGACGTCATGCACCGCTGGCTCGACCACTTCGGGCTCTCCTTCCACCAGGCCCACGCGAGCGGGCACGCGAGCGGGCCGGAACTGATGTCGCTGCTCGCGCACGTTCGGGCGGGGACGGTGTTCCCGATCCACACGGAGAACCCCGAAGCGTTCCGCTCCCACGCGGGCCGGGTCGTCGCTCCCGAACTTCGGGAGGCGTATCCCATAGGCCGATCCGCCGGCGTGAGCCGTTAAGGCCGCGCCCTCCGTGGTGGGAACGTGTCGGCCGATCGCTGCCCGACCGGCGCCGAAGCGGTGGACCGGTTGCTCGGAGGCGGCCTCGAGACCGATTCGGTCACGGAGATCTACGGCGAGGGAGGCACCGGGAAGACGATCTTCTGCCTCGCCGTCGCCTGCCGCGTGGCCCGGGCCGGCCGGTGGGTGTTCTACATCGACACGGAGTGCGTGAGCGCCGATCGGCTGACCGCCACGGCGGGGGACGACCGGGAAGCGGTCCTCTCCCACCTTCTCTTGTCCTCGCCCACGAGCCTGGAGGAGCAGGGCCGGGCGGTGTCGGCGGCATGCGCCCTGGCGCGGGAGGCGAAACGGCCGATCGGGCTCATCGTGCTCGATTCGGCCACCTACTACTATCGCCTCGCCCGACCGGACACCGTGGAGGACGAGGCCCGGCAGGCGCTGTCGCTGGAGATCGCGGACCTCGTCGCGACCGCCCTGGCCGCCGGGGTCCCGGTCCTCTTCACCAACCAAGTCTACCGCAGCATGCGCGACGGTACGCTCGAGCCGTTGGGCGGATCGTTCCTCAACCACGCGGCCAAGACGATCCTGCGGTTCGATCGGGGGAGCGGCGATCGCCGGCGGGTGGTCCTCGTCAAGCACCGATCGCGGCCCGAAGGCACGGCGGAGTTCCGGATCACCGCCTCGGGGGTCACGTAGCGCGGCCGGGCAATGGAGATAAGCGCGCGGACCCTACCGGGGTGATGGGCGCCCCGATCGAGGTCGCGGACGTGGAGACGCAGATCGGGATCTTCCGCGTCGTCTACCAGGGACGGTCGGTCCGCGTCGTGGACCTCCTCGAGAAGGGACTCCCGCAGACGGGGGTGCCCGAAGGTGCGATCCGGCGGAAGCCCCCGTTCCCCGCCGGGAGCCCGCCGCGGCAGCTCGCGGAGTACTTCCGCGGCACGCGGGACGATTTCGACCTCGACGTCGACCCCGAGACCAGCTCCGAATTCGACCGGAAGGTCTGGGCTCGGCTGCGCGACATACCCCCCGGACGAACCATCACGTACGGCGAACTGGCCCGTCAGGCCGGTACCACCGGCTCGGCCCGGGCGGTCGGAGGCTCGATGGCCCGGAACCCGATCCCGATCATCCTTCCGTGCCATCGGGTCGTCGGGGCCGGCGGATCGATCACGGGGTATGGGCTCGGACTGTGGCGCAAGCGCTGGCTCCTCGAGCGGGAGAACGCCTGGCCGCTGCGCTCGCGCTCCGCCGACGGACCACGCCCACGCCAGCGGACGCTCGACGCCCCGGCGGAGGGAGCGTCCAAGAACTGGGCACGGCACCGCTCCTCCAACCGCTGACCGCTCCGCCGCGGTACCCGCGCAACCTACTACTTTTCGTAGTAGCTTTCCCGCAGCCACCTACTACACGATGTAGTTGCTATCGCCCGAGGCCTGGGAACCTACCTACTTCGTCGTGGCGTGGGTACCGTTCGCGCATCCGCGATCTACCTACTACGTACCGTAGTGGGTATGGGTCGATCGCGGGGTCACAACCTACTACGTTCCGTAGTAGGAACGGAGCGACCGATCGGGGCGTCCGCGACACGACGAACGAGCCGGTGCGCCGGGGTAGCCCGGCCTATCCGGAGTAGTAGGCCGCGTCGTACGGCTCCGGTTTGAGGCCGCGGCGCTGACGGATCTCCCCGACGACCTTCGGTTGGAGGTCGACGGGGACCGGTTCGAAGCCCATCGATTCGGTCGCCCAGAGGACCTTGCCCGCCGCGGCGCTTCGGATGTCCGAAGCGAACCCGAACATCTCCGCGACCGGGACCTTCGCGACGACCGTCTGCAAATCCCCGACGTTCGTCATGTCCATGATCTCTCCACGTCGGCTCTGCATCTGGCGCGTCGATCCCGCGAGGACCTCCTGCGGGACGTTGATCGTCACTTTCTGGATCGGCTCGAGCAGCATGCGTTCGCCGAGGACCATCGCACCGTAGATCCCCGAGCGGGAGGCGGGGATCGTCTGGGCCGGGCCTCGGTGGATCGAATCTTCGTGGAGCTTGGCATCGACGAGCCGGACCTTGAGCCCGTAGACGCGCTCGTTGGCGAGGGGACCGCGCGCCATCGCCTCCTTGAACGCATCGACGATGAGGTCCATCGTCTCGTTGAGGTACTGGATCCCCTTCGTGACGTCGAAGAGCATGTTCGTGCCGTCGACCGCGACCAGCCCCCGGCCCTCGTCCCGGGAGATTCCCAGCAGCTCCATCCGGGCCACGAGGGCCTTCATGTCCTTGAACGACTTTCCCTGAGGGATATCTCCATCCTTGAGCGCCTTCACGACGGCGTCGGGAAGTCGCTCGACCTCGAAGAAGAACCGGTTGTGCTTGTTCGGAGACTTTCCCTCGAACGGTCCCCCGGGGTTGCGCACCGTCTCCCGGTACACCACGATCGGTTTCGAGGCCACGATCTCGACCTTGTAATCGTTGATGATCCGGTACTGCGTGATCTCCAGGTGGAGCTCGCCCATCCCCGACATCAGATGCTCCCCCGTCTCCTGGTTGATCTCGACCCGGAGCGAGGCGTCCTCCTTGCCGACCTTCCGCATCACCTCGATGAGCTTCGGAAGGTCGCCCATGTGCTTCGGTTCGATGGCGACGGTGACGACCGGCTCGGAAACGTGCCGGATCTCTTCGAACGGAATGATCGTCGGGTCGGTGGACATCGTCGTCCCCGCGAACGCATCGCTGAGACCGATGACGGCCGCGATGTTCCCGGCGGTCGCCTCCTCCACCATGAGCCGCTCGGGACCCATGAACAGGGAGACGTGCTGGACCCGGTTCTTGATCTTGGTGCCGGCGACGGTGAGCTCCATGCCCTTCTGCAGGCGCCCGGAGAACAGACGCCCGGTCGCGATCTCGCCCGCGTTCGGATCCATGGTGATGTCGGTGACCATGAACGTGGTGGGCCCGTCGGCATCGGTCGCGGACATCGCCAGGCCGACGGGGCTGGACGGGTCGCCCCGCCAGATGTTCGGGATACGGTACTTCTGCGCGACCTTGGGGCTGGGAAGGTGGCGGACGACCATGTCGAAGATCACGTCGTTGATCTTGGCCTTTTGCGCGATCTCCTTCTGACGACCGGTGCTGACGTACTCGATGATGTCGGGGAACTTGACGCCGGTCCGCTGCATGTAGGGGACGC
>JBEKEW010000069.1:0-6775 GCA_050013635.1 Thermoplasmata archaeon
TCTCATCGTGTACCGGCTCGACCCGCGGGGGGTAGGGAGAACGTGACCGGTTCGATCGCCGGTCCCGAACCCTTCGAGATTCCGCCGCCACCGACCGTTCGGGAGCAGTTCGGGCGGCACCCCCCACGCGCCGAGATGTGGGTCGGGGTAGGCGTGCTCGTCGCCTACGTGGCCGCCGCCTTGAGCGCCATCGCGGTCTTTTGGGGCCACCTGACCCGACTGACCGTCAACCCCGTCTGGATCCCCCCGTTCAATGTTCCGGGCATGTCCTGGGCCCATCCCTTTGGGGTCCTTCCCGGGATTGGTACGGATCTGTTCGGGGCGGTCTGGCAGGCGACGCCGTGGGACCTGTCCATCGTTCTCTGCATCCTCGCCATCGGGGCCACGCTCGGCTTCCTACTCGGGGCCATCGCCGGGCTTCACGAAGGCCGCTCGCTCGACTCCGCGGTGATGTTCGTCGGGGACTCGCTCGGAGCGATCCCCGCGTTCTTTCTGATCATCGTCCTGTTTGCCGGGTTCAAGGCACTCGCACCGGGTGCCGCCGGCATCCCTCTGTTCATCGTTCTCTTCGGCCTCATCCTCTGGCCGACGTACGCGCGGACGGTGCGGGGAGCCGCCCGCACGGTCGCCGCCGAGCCGTTCGTGGAGTCGGCACGAGCCTCCGGCGCGAAGGATTCCCGGATCCTGTTCCACCATGTGATGCCCAACTCTCTGGCGCCCGTCCTCGCGCAACTTCCCCTTGATGTGGCGGTGATCTTCTTCGTTCTCAGCGTCTACCCGTGGTTCAACTGCTGGGTCTTCCCCGAAACCAACCCATACGCGCAGTATCTCGTTCCGGCACTCCCGGCGTTCTCCCCATTGCCCTCGGTCTCGTTCCCAGAATGGGGGAACCTCCTCGCGGTCGGGGTATGCGAGGGGGTCACCTTCGTAGGCGGGCCGAACTATTGGTGGATGTACACGTTCCCGTTGCTGGCGATCGTCCTGCTCGGGATCGGTATTGGGTTGTTCTGCGACGGCCTGGAGAAGTGGCTCCGCGTTACGCAGTAGCGAGAGGGTTCCCACACCGACCATCTGCCGGGCGGACCCACGGCGAGAGGACGACCGCACGCGAGTTAGGCGTCGGCGAGGCCCAGAGGTGAGCCCTTTCTAGACCCGGCAGGGCACGCTCGCGCGCCCGCGATCCGCGCGCAACCCCTTCTCGTGCCCACCGTGTCACTTCCGACACGCAGCCCCCGCCAGCGAAACATAATAGGGGCGACGTGGTCGCCTTGGTCTGCGGTCATGGCAGAGGCAAAGTGCGCTACCTGCGGCGGTCCTCTAGAGGCGGGGTTCGTCACCGCCACGAACGGTTCCGGGTTGTATTGGTCCCATGAAGGGTCCGACCACCGTCTCCGGCCGAGCGGTCTCGAGGTCCTCGTCCCTACCGGTTTCTCCGGGATGTACTCCGCGAACATCGCGGGCCTGCGCTGCGCGACCTGCCGCAGCATCCTCCTGAAGCTGAAGTGAGGCGTCGCACGCCCTACGTCACGCCCGCGACCGTTAGGCCGGTCACGGCGATCGTAGGAGCGTAGAGCGCGTCGCAGAGCGACGCCCTCGAGCCGAGCGCACGCACACTGTTCAGCAGGGAGGGAGTCCCCGGCGGGGCCACGACCAGTCCGCCGACGGTACCGCCCCGGATCGGTTCGGCGATCTTGCCGTTCCGCACCCGGTAGCCGATGCGGATCTCCCCTCCGAACGCTCCCGAGGCCGGGTCCGGGAACGCCCAACCGAACTGTTCGACCCAGATCCCGTCCCCGAGCGCTTCGATCATCTCGGCGTCGGTCCCGCCCGTGCCGGTGTGGACCGCGAGGGTCGCCGGTCCCGGAGTCGGCCGAGCCGCGAACTTCGGGCCCGTCCGTCGCCCGAACTCCCCCATGCGCGCGGCGCCGGCCGAAGAGGTCCGGTCGAAGGCGCCGGCGTGCAGGGCGTCGTAGATGAGCTCCCCGGTCTTCCCGTGGTCGAGGAGCGCGAACCGCCCGGTCCGCGTCCCCTCGTCGTCCACGGGGGCGGAGCCGCCTCCCCACGCGAGCCGGCCGTCGTTGTCGATCGAAACGAGCTCGTTCCCGTACATCGTCCCGGGTTCCGGGGACATCTGGCGAAGCCTCGCCGTTCCCGAAAGGCGGAACCCCACGACCGACGGAATGATGTCGGCGAGGACGTACGCGGGTAGGAGCACCGGGATCTGGCCGGCGGGAGGAGGCTGCGCGCGTCGGACATCGCGGGCCCGTTGGCACCATAGGTCGACGTCCGCGGCAAGCTCGCGCCGGTCGAGCCGGCGCTGGTAGCGCGTGACCCAGTACTCCCCCGGAGGCCGCCCCTCGGGCCCTCCGAACGCCTTGACCGCGACCTCGAAGTCCACGTCCGTGTGTTGGAACGACGCTTCCAGGCCGAAAGAGTTCGCGATCGTCGTCTCGCCTACGGTCAGCCGGGTCGACCCGAAGCTCGGCACGGCGCCGTTCCGGCCTTCGAAGCACCGGAAGAGCTCCTGGACGTACTCCTCGACCGAGTCGCTCGGTCGCTGGGCGATCGTAGCGTCAAAGATCTCCACGTCCGAGGCCCGCCGCGCGGCCTCGACGGGCAGCGCCACGGTGCGTGCGGGGAAACGGGCGTGGCGGGCCGTGGCCTCCGCATCGGACAGGACGGCGGCGATACCGGCGGGCGAAGCGTCGTTCCCGGCCTGGTAGCCCACCCCCATCTCGTCGCCGACGGCGCGGAAGATGCGGATGCCGTACCCGTCGACCGCGATCGGGCCGCGCACGGTCTCGACGTGGGTGCCGTCGAAATGGACTTCGTAGTGCGACAGGTGTTCGGCGTAGACATCCCACGGGACCTCGAGGTGCAGTTTCTCCGCGACTCGGAAGGCGAGGTCGGAAGTCGGCGGCGTCATGCAGGCCCCACGGCAGCGCGCGTCAACAGGTACGGTCCCCCAGTTCCTGCGGGGAGAAGATCGGAATGTCCCTTTCCGCAGTAGCCCGGACTGATCTCGAAGTCGGCGGCCCCGCTCACCCCCCGGGTGGCGTGGAGCACGTCGAGGACACGCCCGGAGAGCGCCATCGAGGAGAGGAGCGTCGTGACCTCCCCGTGCTCGATGCGGTGCCCGCGCAGGACCTTGATCTGCATCTGTCCTCCCAGCGGATCCTCGATCCCGGACGTGCACCGTTCGAGCAGGATGCCGTCCTGGGCCTCCTGGACGAGCTCCTCGAAGGTCCAGTCTCCGGGTTCGACGTAGGTGTTGGTCATCCGCACGAACTCGCGGCTCAGGAAGTCGGCGCGGCGTGCGTTCCCGGTCGGCACTCCTCCGAGGATCGCCGCCGACACACGGTCGTGGAGTACTCCGACGAATCGGCCGTGGTCGACGAGGAGGTTCTTCTGGCTCGCCTTTCCCTCGTCGTCGAAGTGGATACCACCCCACCCTCCGGGGTACGATCCATCGTCCACGATCGTCAAGAACTCCGGTCCGACCGTGCGGCCGAGGATCGGGCGAAGGTAGGAGCGTTCGCGGACGAACTGGTCCGCTTCGGTCCCATGGCCGAAGGACTCGTGGGCGAACGTTCCGGCGGTGCTCGGGTCCATCAGCACGGCATTCGACCCACTTGGCGGGGCCTGCGCCGTGAGCATCGCCCGTGCTCCCTTCGCCACCTCCTGGACCCGTTCTTCGGTAAAGAAGTCCAGCACCTCGCGCCCTCCCATGGCACCGCGGACCAGGGCGTCGTACTGGATGCGACCTCCCTCGATGGCGATCGGAACGACGCTAGCGAAGACCCGGGAAATGCGCTGATGACGTCGCCCACCGGCCGTGTTGAGGTACAATCGCTCGTCCGCGGAGAACCCCATCGAAACGTTGGTGTTCGGCACACCCGGGACGGTCGTCGCCCAAGCGTACCAGTCTTTCGCGAGGGCAATTCGGTCCTCGGTCGACAGGTCGTCCATGGGCTTCGGAGGCGACCGCGTGTTCGATTCGTTCCCGACCGTGGACGTCCCGGGGGCCGCGCGGGCGTGAGCTCCCTCGGGGAGGAGCCGGACGAGCGCGTCGGCGGCCTCGTGGAGCGAGGCGGCGGAGAACCCCGACGAGGCGACCTCGGCCCAGTGATCCCCGGCCCACGCCCGCAACGCAGCTCCCTCGAGGCGAGGGAACACGCGCGGGGAGACCGATGTCCGATCGAGGCGGACCGAATCCCCATGGGAGCGCTCGGCGACGATCTCGACGAACGGGGCGTGGGCTTCGAGGCCCCGCAGCGTTCCTAGCAGGCGGTCTTCCGCGTCGAGGAGTTCGGGCACACGTTTCGGACCACAACGGGGCTCAAGAATCTTCCGCCATCGAGGTTCGGTTGGCTCGAAGGCTCACCACGCGATCGCGCGGGGCCGGTGTTGCGGTGGCCGTCGGGAGCGATGCGCGGCGGCAAGGGTAATCTCGGTCATGGAGGTCCCGGGGCCGTGTCTTCGCCCCGCTACCGCCTGCGTGAGGCCGGCCTCACGGACGTGGGCACGCTCGTCGACCACCGTCATCGGATGTACTCCGCGATAGGGGGATCCAGCGAGGCGGAGATCGCGGCGCACGACGCACGTTACCGGAGGTGGGCGCGCGTGCGGCTGCGACGGCGTGAACTGGTCGGCCAGATCGCGGAGACATCCGACGGACAGCCCGTGGCAAGCGGTTGCCTGTGGTACCGTCCGGAGCAGCCTCGTCCCCAGACCGTAAGGGAGGACGTCACTCCCTACATTCTCTCGATGTTCACCGTGCCCGAGCACCGAGGGCGCGGACTCGCGAGCCGGATCACGAAGGCGTTGATCGCCGACGCACGACGGAACGGGCACGGGCAGGTCGTCCTGCATGCCTCGCCCCAGGGCCGGCCGGTCTACGTTCGCATCGGGTTCGAACGACGCTGGGAGATGCGTTACTGGATGGACCCGGCGATGAAGGCCGCGCACGCCCGTCGTCGTCCCACCCGGTTCCCTCCGCGACGATCCGCGGTAGGGGACACTGAAGCTCGCCCGAAGGGCGGAACGGCGTAACGGGTCACCCGAACTGGATCGGATCGCCCCGGCGGATCCGCCCGGCGACCACGACCCGGGCGTACCAGCCTCTCCGATTCTTCATCGTCTTCAGGAAGGCCGGTCCCCGGTCCTCGCCGACGTACGGGAGGAGGTACAGGTTCGTGCAAGGGTCGCACGGGCGCGTGATCTCGGCTCGAACGCTCCCGAGAGAGAGCGGCGCACCGGATCGGAACCGTGGGTACGGGATCCCGCGGGAACTGACGTTCTCCCCCAGATCTCCTGCCGTGACGGGCCACCCTTCCCGAGCGAGCTGGGCCAGGGTCTCCTCCGGGAAGATCAGGAGCGCACTGTCCGGGTCGTCGTGGAGCTCCTCGTGCCGATAGCGGTTGAAGTCCCCGACCACACCCTCCGATACCACTTGGATGTCCTCGACGCCCCGCTTCGGCAGGCCCCGCTCCGCACCGGTCTCGGCCTTGCGAAACAGGCCGGCCACGACGCCGTGAGCGCTCCCGTCGTCGGTCATCGCCCGGTCAGTACGCCTGACGAGCTTTACGCCGTCGGGTCGACCGGGCGTCGCTTGCATCTCCTTCGGAACCCCCCCCCGGGGACACGCTCACCCGTCGCGGCCGCAAGACAATCTACAAGAGGGCAGGCGGGCTCCGTCGCTCGCCCCGGCCCGAGGCAGGGGGCGACGATCGATGCCCGGACCTACCACGAAGAAGCTGCGTGTCGCGCTCGTCCAGATGACCTGCGCTCCCGACCCTGCCGCGAATGTCGAGAAGGCGATCGGCCGAGTTCGGGAAGCGGCGCGCCAGGGAGCCCAGATCGTCTGCCTCTCCGAGCTGTTCTTCGCGCAGTACTTCTGTCAACGGGAGGACCACGCGCTCTTCGACCTCGCCGAGCCGATCCCGGGTCCAACGAGCGAGCGCCTCGCGAAGCTCGCCCAGGAAGAGAACGTCGAGCTGATCGCCCCGCTCTTCGAACGCCGGGCGTCGGGCATCTACCACAACACCGCGGCCGTCCTGGAGGCGGACGGCTCCCTGGCGGGGATCTACCGCAAGATGCACATTCCCGACGACCCCCTCTACTACGAGAAGTTCTACTTCACACCGGGCGACCTCGGATTTCGCAGCTTCGCTCTGCGTTCGGCCCCGATCGGGGTCCTGATCTGCTGGGACCAGTGGTACCCCGAGGCCGCGCGGATCACCGCGCTCCTCGGTGCCGAGGTCCTGTTCTACCCTACGGCGATCGGTTGGCATCCGGGGGAGAGAGAGGAGTTCGGAGGCGGGCAGTACGACGCGTGGCAGACGATCCAGCGCGGCCACGCGATCGCCAACGGGGTGTACGTAGCGAGCGTGAACCGGGTCGGCCACGAGCACGGGGACGTCCGCGGGGACCGGGCCGATGGGGCGGGGATCGAGTTCTGGGGAGGCTCCTTCATCGCCGATCCGTTCGGGAAGGTCATCGCGCAAGCCTCCCACGACCACGAAGAGATCCTCTATGCGGACCTCGACCTCGCGGCCGTCGAAGAGACCCGGCAGCACTGGCCGTTCCTGCGCGACCGCCGCATCGATGCTTACGGTCCGATCACCCGCCGCTACCTCGACGGGCCGTGAGCCATGTCCGGAGATCCGACCGCGCCCCAACCCACGCCGCGGGCGGCCGGCTACCGTATGCCGGCCGAATGGGCGCCCCACACGGCGACCTGGGTCGCGTGGCCCCACAACCCGAACGACTGGCC
>JBEKEW010000070.1:0-6770 GCA_050013635.1 Thermoplasmata archaeon
GCCACAACGATCACGTCGTCGAGCCCCCGCCGGGCTGGCTCGCGATCGCCCACTCCGCGGGCTGCCCGATCCAGGCGATGGCGCATCCGAGCCGTCCGATCTGGGGCGTGCAGTTCCACCCCGAGGTCGAGCATACGGAAGGGGGCCGCGAGATCTTCCGCCATTTCCTGGAAGCGTGCCGTCGGTAGGGGCCGGGGATAAGTAACCGGCGTCGCTCCCGAGGACGGTGTTCCGGTGCGGATGCGGTACGGCTCGGGGGTTCGCAAGGACGACCTCATCGAGCGGGCGCGCAAGCTGCGGGACTCGGTCGACCCCCTCCTCCCTCGGCTCGGACCCGACTGCCCCACCGATCGGTTCGACCGGTTGCGGGAGGACCTGGAGAAGGTCCGTGAGGCGCGGGACGACGAGTCGCGTCTGGAACGGATGTCCCGCTGGGGAGATCCCCTCCCCCGCGCCTATGCGGGTCTGATGAAGTTCCCGCACGACCCCCAGATGCCGTCGGTCGTGGCGTTCCCCGTCCCCGGAGGCGAGGAGGTCTCCTTCGCGCCGTTGAGCCGGGCGACCCGCGAGGCGGAGGTCGCCGTCCAGCACTTTGAGGACCCGGAACGGCTCTTGCTCGCGTACCAGGATTGGGCCCGCAAGGGGTTCTGTTTCTTCGCCAGCCCGACCCGCCTCTGGTGCATGGGTCGCTCGACGGAGCCTCCGGCCGAGTTCCGCGCCGGAAAGATCGCCTCCTTGCCGTACCGCTTCCTGGAAGACTCTGCGAGCGGTCGGTTCGACTGCGCGCATCTCAGCGCCCGCGAGCCCCGGCCCTACCTCGAGGTCGGTTGGGCCGGGGCGCATGCCACCTTCCGCCTCTGCCGCAAGTGCGCGAAGGGGGAGCGCCAGCTCTTCGAGGCGCTGACCCAAGGGATCGCGGTCCCCGACGTCGAGGAGGAGTTCCCGGTACGGGCGGCCCTCAACGTCACGTGCCATGGTGGCGAGACATGCGTCCACGCGGATCTGCCCGAGCTCTCGCGGGGCACGCGACGGGCCTACGAGGCCGGTCGTCTGACCGACGCGCAGCTGATCTCGACGTACCTCGGCGAGATCCGACCCCGGATCGAGGCGACCCGTACCCCCACGTTCGTCGCGGGCGGTGTCTGCTACGGTTCCAACCTGGATGCGTTCCTCACCACCCTCACACCGACGCCCATCGAACGGCGCGCGATCGAAGAGGCGCTGGGAGCCTCCGGGGGTCTCTTTGAGATCGATGAGCCGACCGCCAGCAAGGCGCTGGAGCGCCTATGGCCCGACCACTCCGAGCTCATCGTCCACACGATCGTCTCCGATCCGAAAGAGGCGCAGAAGTATCTGGACGAGGGCCAGCGGGCCCCGGGCCGGATCGCCGAGCTGCTCAAACGCGCCCAGCGGCGCTCCGAGGAGCGGGAAGTGCTCGGGGCGCTCCCCCGCTACTCACGTCTGACCCGCGAGGCCGCCTACGTCGACGCGGTCGCGCGGGCGTTCCGCAGCCAGGGGGTCCCCTCGGCCGAGCGGGCCGCCGTCCACGCCCTCCCGCACGAGGGCAAGGAGCGAGGGCTCGCCTACGGGATCCTCCTCGCGTTGGGCCGTGCACCCTCGCACTCCTGGCAGTTCTCGACGACCGAGAAGGAATTCGGGGCGTCGCTCGAGAGCCAGGTGCGCGACGTCCTCAGCGCCTCCCCCGAGGACTACCACGCGGCCCTCGACCGTCTGTTCACCACGGCCGGCGTGGCGCACTGGGGCGAGCGCGAACCCCCCACGTGAGAGCGGGAACGCACGTCAGCGGGGCGGCTTCGGCCGCCGGTACCGGGAGAGGGCCTCGTTCTCGGCGAAGTGGAGTTCCGGTGCCGGTATCACGAGGGCGTGCAGCGGCGGGCCGAAGTCCATCCGGACCATCTCCCGCGCGGGGGCGACCCAGGCGTCGGCGCTCGGGCTGCCGACCCTCGCCACGACCGCGATCTCCTTCGCGGGATCGAGCGTCGCTCCATCGGGGTCCCGCTCGAGCAGGATCCGGATCGCTTCGTCGGCGCGTAGGAACCGGCCTTCCGTTGGATCGAGGTCGAGCAGCACGAGCGTGTGCGCGCCGATCGACCGGTTCTTTCCGATCTCGACGAGCGGAGAGGTCGGGGCGAACCCCGGCGCCGGGAACGGCAAGGAGACCGTCCGGCCGAACCGGTACGCCGTCAGTCCGAGGAACCCGGCCGCCGCGGTGAAGATGCTGGCGTTCGGCACGTAACGCCATGCGTGGCCGGCGCGCTCGACCGCGAGCCGCAGGGCGACGTGGGTCGTCGCCGCGAAGGGGTCCCCCGTGGTCAGGAATCCGACCCGGGCGGACCGTTCGAGCGCTTCGAGGATCGCGTGCTCGGACTCGACCTCCGCGCGGCCGAGCCGCTCGATCGGGCGCGCGAGCTCCTTCGCGAGGCGGTCGAGCGCGCCGGGCTCGAGCACGGCGGTGTACTCCTCCGCGAAGATCCGGTCGCACCGGCGCAAGGCCTCCTCGCCCCGGCGGGAGAGATCGCTCTCGTCCCCGAGGCCGAGGCCGACGAACCACAGCTCCGCCATGGTCGGGAGGCCCCGGGGCCTATCCTCGGACCGCCACGACCGGGCACGGAGCCGACCGGAACAGCTCCTCGAGGAACGGACGGGTCAGGAACGGAGTTCCGCTGACGTAGTGCGAATCCTCACCGACCAGGAGGAGCCCGTACCGCTCGCGCGACGCCTCCTGCAGGATCAGTTCCGCGTTGTGCTTGCGGCGCCCGAGGAGGGCCTCGCTGACGATGGAATGGCGGTGGAGGATCGGGACCCCCCGCGCCGTGTGCTCGCCGCCGGTGGCGCTCGACCGGGTCGAGGTCGACCCGATGTCCAGCATGATGATCGGGACGTCCCCGTTGTGGATCGCGATCTCCTCCGCGAGCCGGATCGCCTTGGGCGACGTACTTCCCGACAGCGAGGGCACGAGGACCCGCGGGATCTTCGAGGTGGCCAGCGCGAGCCGGTTGAGCACGAGGACGTCGGCGTGCGCATAGTGCAGGATCGCGGTCGCCGTGTGCCCCACGAATGGGTTCCGGCTGCGTCGGTCCCCGCCCAGACTGAGCAGGATCGCGTCGGCCGAGTGCGCCTCGGCGCTCTCGAGGATCTCGGCCGGGACATCGACGCTCGCCCGGATCTCGGGCTCGACCCGCACGTCCAGGGCCGCAGCCGCCTCGTGCGCGGGGATGACGAGGTTGACGGAGGCGCGCCACTCCCGCGTGACCTGGGGCATCGTCGTGGTCGGGATGACGTGGAGCATCCGGATCTCCCCGTCGGAGTCGAGGAGCGAGGCGGCGAACCGGATCATCGGCTCGACCTCAGGAGGTGAACGGACCGGGACGAGGATGCGACGGTACATGGCTAGGGTCCCACCCCGGTCCAGGCGACCAACGCGTAGTCGAGGTTCACGACGTTGACGTACGCGGGACCGATGAACCCGAACAGCGGCTGGGTGATGTAGGAGTTGACGAACGCCGTCATGCTCGCGACCGACTCGTTCGTCGCGTTGGCGACCCTCGGGACCTGGACCAGGACCGACTCGGGGGTGAGATACGGATCCACTCCGGAGTACGACGGGCTGACCAGTTCGAGCGGGAGCGATGCGTTCACGGTGAAGTTGCCATACTCCTTCATGTAGGAGATGGTTTCGTTGAGGAGCGCAAGGAGCGCCGGATTGGTCGGCCCGGGGGGGGTCTCGTAGGCCAACGTGGTGTTGTAATCGTTCATCGAGGGCCGATCCCAGAAGAGATACGGGCGGCTGAAGTTCTGGCCGACCAGGGACGAGCCGACGACCGTGCCGTTCGCCGCATGGAGGAGCGAGCCGCCCGCGGTGCCCGGGGCGATGATGTCGGCGATGCCCACCAGCAGGGCGGGGTAGCCGAGGCCGACGACGACCACGCTCAGCACGACGATCACGACCGCCGCTCGGACATGCGAGCGCATCCGCTGCGGGGGGTCCACTCGGGGTAGCGTCACCGGGGATCCGGACATGGTTCTACAAGCCTCCGAGAGGGAGGACATGGGAGATCGCGGCGCTCATCGCGAGGACCAGCGGGGTCGCCGCGGCCCAGATGAAGAGCTGGTAGATGAGCCAGATGCCGACGAACGCGCTGAGGAGGCCTCCCCCGCCGTAGATGAGGATGTTGCGGCGCAACAGATCGATCGCCGGGCGCGGGCGGAAGCCGACCCCGAACAGGGCGAGCGGGATGAGCATGGGGATCACGATGGCGTTGAAGAAGAGGGTCGCGATCACCGCGATGGCCGGGTCGGTCAGCCCGAGGATATTGAGCGAGGCGACGCCGGCGATCGCCGCGCCCGAGGCCGTGATGAAGATCGCGGGAAGGATCGCGAAGTACTTCGCGACGTCGTTGGTGATCGTGAAGGTCGTGATGGCCCCGCGCGTGATCAACAGCTGCTTGCCGATCGATACGATCTCGATGAGCTTGGTGGGGTCGTTGTCGAGGTCGACCATGTTGCCGGCCTCCTTCGCGGCGCTGGTGCCGCTGTTCATGGCGAGGCCCACGTCGGCCCGGGCGAGGGCCGGAGCGTCGTTGCTCCCGTCTCCGCTCATCGCGACCAGGCGCCCTTGAGCCTTCTCGCGCTCGATGATCTGGAGCTTCGTCTCGGGCTTCGCCTCCGCGACGAACTCATCGACGCCGCTCTCGCGCGCGATCGCGGCGGCCGTCATCCGGTTGTCGCCGGTGCACATGATCGTGCGGATGCCCATCGTCTTCAGCTCGTGGATCCGGTCCTTGATGCCGGGCTTGACCACGTCCTTCAGGAGGACGAGCCCGAGAGCGCGGTGATCGGCCGAGATGATCAGCGGTGTCATCCCCTGACGCGACTGCTCCCGGGCCGCCTCCCGCAGCTCCGGCGGCATGACGGCGCCGTACGCCTCCATCGCATCCATCGACCCCTTGAAGACCTCCCGGCCCTCCTTGAGGGTGAGCCCGCTCATCCGGCGTTCCGCGGTGAACACCAGCACCTGGTAGCTCCCCGGCTCGAGGCGCGGGGCCGTCGCGCCCATGCGGGCCGCGAGCCGGACGATCGAGCGGCCCTCGGGGGTGTCGTCCAGGCTCGACGAGAGGAGGGCCGCGGAGGCGAGTTCGTTGGGTTCCACGCCGGGGGATGGGATGAGCTGGACCGCGAGGCGGTTGCCGACCGTGATCGTGCCGGTCTTGTCCAGGATCAGCACGTCCAGGTCACCGGCCGCCTCGACCGCGGTGCCGGATTTCGCGATCACGTTCGCCTTGGCGACGCGGTTGATCCCCGAGATCCCGATCGCCGGAAGGAGCGCCCCGATGGTCGTCGGCATCAGGGCGACGAACAGCGCGAGCATCGTCGCGATGTTGATCGTGACGACGCCGGACGGGCCCGCCACATCCGCGAACGTCACGATGATTGCGAGCAGCACGGCGGTGAGGGAGGCGAGAAGGACCCCGAGGGCGAGCTCGTTGGGGGTCGGTTCGCGTCCGGCGTTCTCGACCAGACTGATCAGGCGGTCGAGGAAGGAGTGGCCCGCGCTCGCCGAGATGCGGACGGTGACGGTGCCCTGGAGGATCCGTGTCCCACCGAGGACGCTCGTGCGGTCCCCTCCGCTCTCTCGGAGGGCGGGAGCGGATTCGCCCGTCATCATCGACTCGTCGATGAGCGCCGCGCCGTGGATCACGTCGCCGTCGAGCGGGACGACCTCGGAGGCTTCGATCACGACCAAGTCTCCCACCTGAAGAGAGTCGGAAGGAACCCAGCGCGTCGTGCCGTCCGGCAGCTGCTGGCGCGCCCGCAGGCCGCTGCGGATCTGGCGCAGGCTCTCCGCCTGGGCCCGGCCCCGCGCCTCGGCGATCGCCTCCGAGAGGTGGCCGAACCAAAGCGTGAGGAACAGGATGATCGTCTTGGCGAAGTAGTATCCCGCTTCGTAACTCGCCGCGACGTCCGGGAACGCCCGTGGATAGACGGTCAGGATCGCGAGGAAGACCATGAAAACCCAAACCACGAACATGACCGGGTGCCGGACCTCCCGCCGTGGATCGAAGTAACGGAGCGAATCGCTGAGGACCCGACGCCACGACGTGTGGGCGACCCGACGGGGCACCGGGGCGGCGCTCGCTGCCGAGCTCGCAGCGATCTCCTCCAACGTAGGTTCGACCATCACCTACCACCACTGAGCGAGCGGGCCGAGCGCGAGCACCGGGAGGAACAGGAGACCCGAAATGATGACCAGCAGCAACGTCAGGAACAGGGCGAACGTCGCGCTGTTCGTCTGCAGCGTGCCGGCGGAATTCGGTATCGGATCCTCTCGGGAGAAGAGCGAGCCGACCGCGAGCATCGCGATCATCGGGAAGAATCGGCCGATCAGCATCACCGCCGAGCCGGCGAGGTTGAAGAAGAGCGTGCCGTCGGTGATCGGGCCCATCGAACTGCCGTTGTTGGCGGCCTCGCTCGTGAACTCGTAGAGGAGGATCGTGAACTGACTGGCGTTGACCTGCAGGTTCGGTCCGACCGTGCCCAAGGCGGGTCCCGTGAATCCCGCGACGAAGGCGATGACCACCGGTACGAGGATCACGGCCGGGTGGCTGATCAGCGCGTACGCCGCCCAACGCATCTGGTCCTTCCCGACCTTCTTCCCGAGGTATTCAGGGGTCCGGCCGACCATCAACCCCCCCACGAACACTGCGATCAGGGCGTAGAGCAGGAGCATCCCGAACCCCGTGCCGTCCCCG
>JBEKEW010000071.1:0-6682 GCA_050013635.1 Thermoplasmata archaeon
GTGTCGATCCTCGAACGGGGGTACCGGCCGTGACCACGCGTCCCCCCGTCTTCTCGAAGTTCCGCGACGTCCAGTCGGAGCTCGGCCGCAGCGGTCGGGCGATCTTCCGGGACGCGAACGGGGTCGAGAGCCTGATCATCCACAACCCCTACTCGATCAACTACATCCACAGCTACGCCGAGGATTCCGAGTTCTTCCTCGCGCTCGCCAACGGACAGCTCAAGGGATCGAAGTGCACGCGCAAGTCCTGCGGCACGGTCTACGCCACGCCGCGCGGCCACTGCATGGTGTGCGGGAGCGCGACCGCGTGGATCGATCTGCCGGACCACGGCCGCATCCACTCGTGGACGACGTGCCACTTCGGCGGCGAGGCGTTCCTGAAGGAGACGCCGTACAACCTCGCGATGATCGAGTTCGAAGGGGCCGACAGCCTGCTGCTCGTCCGGCTCAAGGATTGTGTCGAGTCGGAGATCTACATCGGCATGCCGGTCGAGGCGCGGTTCGATCCGGAGCCGAAGTACTCGATCACGGACGTGTGGTTCGTGCCGAAGCGCGCGTGAGGAAGTCGACCGCCCCGGGTGGGAGGAGTGCCGCGGGCCGGGCTTGAACCGGCGGCTTCAAGATCTTCAGTCTTGCACTCTCCCAAACTGAGTTACCGCGGCACCAGGCCGGGCTCCCTCATTCTCCGGGGTATAATACGTGGGGCGCCGAGGCGTCCGGTGGCCCCCGGCGCGAACCGTCTCCCCCGGACGCGTGCGCACGCGTTCGGAGACGATCTCCGTCAGCATTCCGCCCCTCACCTTATCTACCGGGTGCGAAGTCGATGGGCGGGTACTCGCGTGAACCGAACGCTGGTCGTGGCGGAGAAGTTCAA
Source organism: Thermoplasmata archaeon (assembly GCA_050013635.1). Classification (GTDB taxonomy): domain Archaea; phylum Thermoplasmatota; class Thermoplasmata; order Lutacidiplasmatales; family UBA184; genus Lutacidiplasma. The sequence continues at coordinate 875 of JBEKEW010000071.1, forward strand.
CACGGCGCTGCGCATCGCCGTCGTGCTCTCCGACGGGCACATGCAACGCGCCCGGATCGAGGGCACGAACGTATTCCGATTCGAACGGCCCGACGGGGCGTACGCCGTCGTCGGACTGCGCGGTCACATCGTCGAGCTCGACTATCCGAAGGAGCTCGCGGAGTGGTCGCTCGACACCCTGCCGCTCCTCCTCGAAGCGGCCCCGCTCAAGCGCGTGACCGAAGGCTCGATCGTCGGCGCGCTGCAATCGATCGTCCGCGAGTTCGATCGCGTGGTTCTCGCGACCGACTTCGACCGCGAAGGGGAGCTGATCGGCCTCGAATGCCTGGAGCTCCTGCAGAAGGTCCACCCCGAGATCGATGTGAAGCGCGCGCGGTACAGCGCCCTGACACGGGAGGCGATCGAGCAGAGCTTCGAGCACCTCGAGCTCCTCGACCGGGCGCTCGCCGAAGCGGCCGAAGCGCGGCAGGAGATCGACCTCGTCTGGGGCGCGCTCCTGACCCGGTACATCTCCCTGACGGCCAACCAACGGGGCCGCGGTTTCCTCTCCGTGGGGCGGGTCCAGACGCCCACGCTCGCCCTCTTGGTCGAGCGCGATCAGGCGATCAAGGAGTTCACGCCCACGCCGTTCTGGCAGCTCGTCGCGACCGCTCGGAAGGGAGCGGAGACGTTCCGGGTCACCCACGAGCACGGCACCTGGGACGTCCAGGCGGAGGCCGAGCAGGTGTACGCGAAGGTCGCGGGCGCCACCGAAGGCACGGTCGCGGAGTACAAGGAGGAGGAGACGCGACGACGCCCCCCGATCCCGTTCTCCACGACCCTGTTCGTGGCCGAGGCCACGCGCATGGGGCTCGGGGCGTCGATGGTGATGCGGATCGCGGAGGACCTCTACACGCAAGGACTGATCAGCTACCCCCGTACGGACAACACCGTCTACCCCCGGGGGCTCGGACTTCGGACCCTCGCCGAGAAGTTCAAGGAGACCCCGTTCGCGGAAGCGGCCGCGTTCGTGCTCGCCCAACCGTCGTTCCGCCCGACGCGCGGGCGGACCGAGACCACCGACCACCCACCGATCTATCCGACGGCCGCGATCGACCCGAAGAAGCTGAAGCCGGATGCCGCCCGGATCTACGAGCTCGTCGTTCGGCGATTCCTCGCCACCCTCGGCCCCGAAGCGATCGGGCTGCGCCGGACCGGGAAGATCGACGTGCGCGGCGAGAAGTTCGATGTCCACGGCCAGACGATCACCGATCCGGGATGGTACCGGATCTACCCGTACTACCAGCCGGAGGAGACCCCGGTCCCGGTGCTCGTCGTCGGGGAGACGCTCGGTCTCGACGACATCCAGCTCCACCAGGAGGACACGAAGCCCCCTCGACGCTACACGCAAGGTACGCTCATCCAAGAGATGGAACGGCTCGGCCTCGGCACGAAGAGCACCCGCCACGACGTGCTCCAGAAGCTGTTCGATCGACACTACATCAACCAGCGGGGCCTCGAGCCGACGACGACCGGGATCGCGGTCACCGAGGCGCTGAAGGCGTACGCCCCGCTCGTGACCCGCCCGGAGATGACGCACCAGCTGGAGGAGGACATGCAGCTGGTCGCCGAATCGAAGAAGCCGAAATCGGAGGTCCTCTCCGAGTCCCGCGACATGCTGCGGGAGGCGTACGCGCTCCTCGCCCAGAACACGGAAGGGGTCCGGGGAACCCTCACCGGGGCCCTCGACCGACAGCACTTCGTAGGACCGTGCGTGAAGTGTGGCGGCGCGCTGCGGATCCAGCGCAGCCCCCGCGGTTCTCGCTGGGCCCAGTGCTCCAACAACCCCGGGACCTGCACGGCGAGCTACGCGCTCCCGTCCGCGGGGTTCGTCGAACCGGCCCCGGATTTCCTGTGCGGCGTCTGCAAGGTCCCCCGGGTGAAGATCGTCTTCCGGGGACAGCGCCCCGATCTGTACTGCATCAACCCGGAGTGCACGGAGCACGACAAGGCGTTCCGTATCGGGGTCTGCCCGCAGTGTGCCAAGCCGCTCGAGATCCGGTACTCCTTCCTCGGGAAGCGCTTCGTCGGATGCACCGGGTATCCGGCCTGTCGCGTGACGTACCCGCTGCCCCAGCGGGGGAAGCTGGAGAAGGATCAGCCGCCGTGTCCCGCGTGCCACGCACCGGTCGTCACGGCCATCGAGGCCGGCCGGCCTCCCTGGACGTTGTGCGTCAACCCCAACTGCCCCACCCGCGCCGAGGCCGAGAAGGTCAAGAAAGAGAAGGCGGAGGCCAAGGCGCTCACCGCCCGGACCAAGAAGGGCGCGGCCCGAGGCAAAGGAACGGCCCGCACGAAGAAGGGTGCGAAGCGGGGGACGACCGCCGCTCCGAAGGGGAGGACGTCACCCCCGCGCCGGCGCGGCCCTCGCGCCTCGGACGAGGCGGTCGCCGCCCCGGTCGACTCCACGGAGGCCCCTCCGCCCAACGCGGGTCCCTCCGCGGAGGGCGCTGTTTCATCCCCTCCCGTCCCGCGTTAAATACATTCGACGGGTCGTCGACCCGATGCCAAGTCACCGGCTGCTCGACCTCGACTCCCGGACCTGGGAGGCGCGTCTGAAGACGAACCCGTTGCTGATCGTTCCCGTCGGCGCGCTCGAGGCGCACGGACCGCATCTGCCTCTGGGAGCCGACCAGATCCAAGCCGAATCGACCGCCGCCTCCCTCGCCGATCGGGTCGATGGCGTGATCGCTCCGACCGTTGCGTACGGCTCCTGCCCCGAGGCCCGGTCGTTCCCGGGGACCGTCTCGCTGTCGATCGGAGACCTCCAGCGGTCGATCGAGGGAGTGCTCCAGGAGTTCGCGCGCATGGGCGTGCGACGGATCCTGGTCCTCTCCGGGCACGCGGAGCGCGGCCACATCGCCGCGCTCCGTGAGGCCGCGGGGGAAACGATGCACGCGCATCCCGGGGTGCGGATCGTCGTCCTCTCCGATTACGACTTCGTCTACGAGCTCCGAGGGAAAGAGTCGCCCGCCGCCGACGGTCACGCCGGCCTCATGGAGACCTCCCGGATGATGTTCCTCGCTCCCGAGCGCGTCGGACCTGCGCGTCCCGTCGTACCGCACCGGGGCAGTCCCTTCCTCCCGGGTACGCACTCCCCCGAGGAGTGGCCCGAGAGCGTCGTCGGGGACACGCGGCCGGCCTCGGCGGAACTCGGCGGACGGATCCAGAAGCATGTGCTGGACCGCCTCGAAGCGACCGTGCGCGAGCTGCTCCCGGCGTAAGGTACCACGTTCGTCATGCCCGAGCCCTCCGATGCGATCCGGATCCGCGGCGCGCGTCAGCACAACCTGAAGGACGTTTCGATCGACCTCCCGCGCAACAAGTTCATCGTCATCACCGGGGTGAGCGGATCGGGCAAGTCCTCCCTCGCCTTCGATACGCTCTACGCCGAGGGCCAGCGACGGTACATCGAGAGCCTCTCGGCGTACGCGCGTCAGTTCCTCGGGCAGATGGACAAGCCCGACGTGGATTCGATCGAAGGGCTGTCGCCCGCGATCGCGATCGAACAGCGGGCCGGCAGCCGCAACCCCCGATCGACCGTCGGCACGGTGACCGAGGTCTACGACTACCTGCGCCTCCTGTTCGCCCGCATCGGCGTACCGCACTGCCCGAACGATGGGGAGGAGATTGCTCCCCAGTCGGTCGACAAGATCGTCGAGTCGATCCAATCCCAGGCGCACGGGGAGAAGGTCGACGTGATCGCCCCGGTCGTGCGCACCAAGAAGGGCGAGCACCGGGAGATCATCGATTCCCTCCGCAAGCAGGGGTACCGACGGTTCGCGATCGACGGCGTCGACGTGCGACTGCCCGGCCCGGAGATCCATCTCGCCAAGAACAAGCAGCACACGATCGAGGTCGTCATCGATTCGTTCGAAGTGGTCCCCGAGGACGCCGCGCGACTGGCCGAGGCGGTCGAGCTCGCGCGCACGCTGGCCGACGGGCTCGTCGTCGTGCGTCGACCCGGAGCGCAGCGGCAGATGTTCTCCAGCCGCCGTGCGTGCCCCACGTGCGGGTTCTCGGTCGAGGAGCTGACCCCGCGGATGTTCTCGTTCAACAGTCCGTTCGGGGCGTGCACGGAGTGCTCCGGGATCGGCGCGACCCTGCACGCCGACCCCGATCTGATCGTCCCCGACAAGGACAAGCCGCTCTCGCGGGCGATATCGGTCTGGGGCCTCACCCCGAGCTCGGACGCCCTCGGCCGGTTCGCCGCGATGTTCGACTATGGGCCGAAGCGCCCCGTGCGCGAGCTGAGCGAGAAGGGCTGGAAGGCGCTGATGTACGGCACCGATCGGGGGCCGGACGTCGGCGCGGGCCACGCCGCCCACTGGTGGCTCGGGGGCTGGCTGCGGGAGGGGCTCGTTCCGGCCGTCGAGCGCCGGTGGAAGTCGACCAAGAGCGAGGGCGCGAAAGAGTACTACCTCGGGTTCATGACGTTCCACCCGTGCCGGAAGTGCGAGGGCCGCCGCCTGAAACCCGAGAGCCTGGCGGTCACGGTACTGGGCAAGTCGATCGCCGAGCTCGTCGGGCTGACGGTCGCGGAGCTGACCCCGCTGTTCGCGACCCTCACGCTGACGGCGCGCGACGAGCAGATCGTGGGCCAGGTCGTCAAGGAGATCCGCGCCCGTCTGGGGTTCCTGCAGAACGTAGGGCTCACGTACCTCACGCTCGATCGGGCGAGCGCCTCGCTCTCGGGGGGGGAAGCCGAGCGCATCGCCCTCGCCACCCAGATCGGCTCCGGGCTCGTGGGGGTGCTGTACATCCTTGACGAGCCGTCGATCGGTCTCCACCCGCGGGATCACCAACGCCTCCTCGCCACGCTCAAGACGCTGCGGGATCTCGGCAACACGCTGCTCGTCGTCGAACACGACGAGATGACGATGCGCTCGGCGGACTGGCTCGTCGACCTCGGCCCCGGTGCCGGGATCCACGGGGGCGAGGTCCTCTACTCGGGGGTCCCCTCCCGCATCGGGAACACGCCGCGTTCCATCACCGCCGATTTCCTCGCCGGCCGGCGGACCATCCGCGTGCCCGAGACCCGGCTGCCCCCAACGGACCGCTGGCTGACGATCCACGGTCCGCGGGAGAACAACCTCAAGGGCGACTCGATCCGGATCCCGCTCGGCCTCTTCGTCGCGTTCTCGGGGGTCTCCGGAAGCGGGAAGTCGACCGCGCTCCAGGAGATCCTGTACAAGGCGGCCCGTCGCCATCTCGGCCTCGGCCGGGAGGTGCCGGGCAAGCACGACTTCATCGAAGGGATCGACGCGATCGACCGGGTCCTCATGATCGACCAGGCCCCGATCGGCCGGACTCCGCGCAGCAACCCGGCCACGTACACGGGCGTCTGGACCCCGATCCGCGAGCTGTTCGCCGGGCTCACCGATTCGAAGGCCCGCGGCTTCGCCCCGGGGCGCTTCAGCTTCAACGTCGCGGGAGGCCGGTGCGAGGCGTGCGAGGGCGACGGGGTGCTGCGCTACGAGATGCATTTCCTCCCCGCGGTCTACGTCGTCTGCGAGGAGTGCCACGGCAAGCGGTTCAACGCCGAGACGCTCGAGGTCAAGTTCAAAGGAAAGTCGATCGCCGACATCCTCGACATGACGGTGGACGACGCGGCGGCGTTCTTCGCGACGCACCGGCGCATCGCCGGGCGCCTCACCCTTCTCTCCGACGTCGGGCTCGGGTACGTCCGCCTCGGCCAGAGCGCGACGACGTTGTCCGGAGGGGAGGCCCAGCGGATCAAGATCGCCTTCGAGCTCGCCAAGCCCCCCA
>JBEKEW010000072.1:0-6554 GCA_050013635.1 Thermoplasmata archaeon
AACCGCGCTCGCGAACGTGCTTCGTGAACGTGCCGCGGCTGCGCGATCGGAACCCTTTCGAACTCTTCACCATCTATGTGACCTCCGTGTCGTGAATCTCTAGAACGTCGAGCGTCTCGACCTTTAGGGGGATCCCGAGAACTCCGGACAAGCTCGGATCGGTGCGACCGCCATCTCCTTCCACCCACTCCTTGATGTACGTGCCGGCTTCGGTTCGTAGTTGCACCGTGAATCGCCCCGCGTCCGATTCCACGAGCTCCGCTTCGACGATCCGGCGCGTTCGAACGCGGTCGGCTCGGCGATGAGCGACCCGGGTCGGGGTCCGCTGGGCGATGGCGCGACCGTGGAAGAGCTTCAACGCCTCCTTAACCTTTGCCACATCCACGGCGCCGGTCAGGGTCACACGGTAGCTCTTCTCGGGGGACGCCTCCTTCACCCGGATCACATCGGCGCCTTCGGCCCGGGTCAGCTCGGATACCTCCACCCGACCGGCGGCCTCCTGCCCGATCGCGGCGGAGATCGCTGTCGGCTCGATCGAGCGACGCCGCGGCCGCACCAGCTCCAGCACGAACGGCCGCCCCCGGCCCAACATGCGGGCGTCGATGTCCTCCCGTCCCATCCCGTGGAAGCGGCTGGTCTCGGCCTCCGCGGCCCGGATCGCCGGCGCCGCAACGAGCTCCTCGACGCTCTCGGAGTAGGTCTTCCCCGTCCCGTTGCACCGGTCGCAGCCGCGCCCGTGGCAGGCCCGGCACGGCCAACGGGTCTGCGGCAACGATCGGTCCAGCTTACGGTACCGGCCCCGGAGGTAGACGGGAAGCACGGTGACCTCGACGCGCCCCACTTCCAGGTCGGCGAGAAAAACGATATCGGCCGGCCCGCTGCCTCCGGAGGCTCCGGTGCGCGCCTCGACACGCTTCCCGAGCTCCCGATTGAACGCGGCCCGGGCGCTTTCCCCCCATCCGGTGCCCACCAACCTCCAGGTCTCTTCCTCGCGAGCCAGGATCTCCGGCTCCCAGCGCGAGCCGCACGTGAATCGATGCCATTCGTAGCCCTCGGAAGCGCGCACGATCCGTTCGACCCACACCGGGATCCGGTCGAACGCTCCTCCGCAGAGCCGGCACGACGGACCCGACGCAAAGACGATACCCCCCAGCAGGGGGCCGAGCCGCTCCGCCCGCTCCGGGTTCGTCAGCCCGCGACCGAGCCGACCGAACAGGCGTCCGAAGCACTCGGCACAGAGGCCGAGGTCCACCGCGGCCCGTGCGGAGTTCAACACGTCCTCGGTCGGAGCGAACGGTACGGCGAGATTGGCCATCGGGCCATCGACCCCGGGGCGCCACTAAAGCGTGACGCCGGAACCACGAGCGACGACTTATCGGAGTCGGAGGCCTACGGACAGGGGTCCATGCCGGCGATCACCGAGGACGAGCTGACCCGGGCGATCGAGCGCACCCTCGTCGCCCAGGGGAAGATCCCACCGTCCGAGGCCCGAACGACGGCCCAGGTGGTGATGTCGTACTTCGGCAACGAGGATTCGGTTCTCGACAACACACTCTCCAAGGAGGACCGGGACCGGTTCTACTGGCTCGAGGACGCCGGACTCCTCACGAGCGAGGAGGAGGACGCGACCGTCTCCCGCGGTCGATCCTGGCGCATCCATTACTGGCTCCTCCAGAAGGATCGCGTGCACGCCGCGAACGCACGGGACGGGAGCGATGGGGCCCCGGAGGAGTCGGTGTACGAATCGGTGTCGGCGCAGTCCTGGAAACGATCGGACAAGGCGACCGACGGTCCGCCTCCTTCCGGATAGCCCGCTCGCCGCCCCGGTCCGATCAGCGATGGGAGGCGGGATATCGGAAGAACCCCTCTCCGGATTTTCGGCCGAGGCGGCCGGCCGCGACCATCGACTTGAGCAACGGGCAGACGCGATACTTCGGGTCCCGGTATCCGTCCCAGAGGACGTCCAAGATGGAGACGACCGTGTCGATCCCGACGAGATCGACCAGCGCGAACGGTCCCATCGGGTGGTGGAACCCGAGCACGTAGGCGGTGTCGATGTCCTCCGCCGTTGCCACTCCTTCGTACAGCATCCATGCGGCCTCGTTGACGAGGACGGCCATTGCGCGCGTCGTGACGAACCCCGGGGTATCCTTGGAGAGGACGACGGTCTTCCCGAGGGCGGTCACGAACTCCCGCGCCCGAACGACCTCCTCCGGTCGGGTCCTCAGTCCGGGGATGATCTCGACCAGGGTCATCTGAAGCACGGGGTTGAAGAAGTGAATACCTACCAACCGGCCCGGGTCCTTCAGATCCTGTCCGATCGACGTGATCGGGAGCGAGGACGTGTTGGACCCGAGGAGCGCCTGCGGAGCGGCCCCGGCCTCGATCTCGCGGAAGAGCTCCCGCTTCAAGGCCAGGTTCTCGGGCGCCGCCTCGATCACGATCTCGGCCGAGTCGACCCGACGCAGACCGATCGCCGCATCGATGCGCGTCGCGGCCGCCGCGGCGTCCGGCGCGGGCAAATGTCCCTTTCGGACCTGATGCTCGAGGGCGCGGACCGCGTTCGCGCGCCCCCGTTCGGCGAACGCCTCCGTGGTATCCTCCAAGGTGACGAGATAACCGTGGAGGGCGCACTCGGCCGCGATCCCGCTGCCCATGATGCCCGCGCCGGCCACGAAGACCCTCCGGCCGATCGAGCGTCGGGGATCGCTCGGCGACCGATCGGGTTCCGGGGCGTTCACGAGTGTGCCTCCGCGGTGGATGTCGTAACGGGCGGAAGGAGCTCGAGGAACTCGCAGGTACGGCATCGCGGGCCGGCGGACGGCTCCCCGCAGGAGGTGCACCGCTCGGGGGCGGCGCCCACCTCGGTGGGCCGGAGCCGGTCGGCGAGACGTTCTTGGGTCCTTCGGAGCGCTTGCCGCGTGCCGGGGGTCGCCTCCTCCAGGCGCCAGAGAGCTTCCCGGAAGACGTTGCGCTGCGCGCGGCCCGCGTACGGGCACTCGCCGTGGTCGAACGGCAAGCCGGTCAGGTGGGCGTAGAGGTAGACCTCGCGTTCCGGGATCGCCGCGAGCGGTGCGATTCGTGGGACGAGTCCGGCCTGGCGGCCGCGATGGGGGGCCATCCGGGTCAGGCGATCGAGGTCGCCGTGGACGAGGTTCATGAGGATCGTCTGCGCGAGGTCGTCCAGGTTGAATCCGAGCACGAGCACATCCGCCCCGGCCTCTCGGGCCCCCTGGTTCAACAGCCGGCGGCGCCACACGCCGCAGAAGGAGCAGGGGATGGTCGTGGGGAGCCGCTCGGCGGCCCGGTCGGTGGTGGTCCGCAGCTCCTCCTCGGCCCGGATGATCCGGTGCTCGATCCCGAGCTGCCCGGTCAACGTTCGCGCCGCGGCGAGCGTGGCCGTTCGATATCCCGCGATCCCCTCGTCCACGCTGATCGCGACGAGACGGACCGCGGGGCGACGACGGAAGTACCGCTGGGAGAGGGCGAGCGCGGCCGCCGAATCCTTGCCTCCAGAGAGGGCGACCGCGACCGTCCGGCCCGAAAATCGGGGCAACTGCCGATGGATTTCGCGGCGGACCCGCTCCTCAACGTCCTCCACGAAGTGGGTCGCGCAGGCGTGCGCTCCTGCGTACGGCTGGTCGATGACCGCGGGGGAGTCGCATGCAGAGCAGAGCACGACCGCCTCATCCTCCCGGGCCTATATTTGAGGAGCGGGCGGGTTTCCGGCCCCGATCGTCGGTCCGGAGCGTGCCACTGCGCACATACGATTATTAGGCGCGCCGGGACCAACGCGCCGACGATGGGCTCTGCTGCGCTCGCCCGGCCTCCCCGGGGTGGATCGGTGCCGCGCGCGGCGTCACGGCCCGGGCTGGCGCCGCTCCCGAGCGAGCCCGGGGCTACGTTCTCCGCGGGGAAGATCGTCGAGCAGTTTGTCCGGTCGTTGCGCGCCCAGGAGCGTAGTCCGTGTACCGTCAAGCAGTACGCGCACATCGCCCGGATGTTCCTGAGCCGGGTCCCGAAGCCGCTGGACGAGGTCACCGAGCGGGACATCGACCTCTTCCGGGAGCACCTCGTCCTGCAGCGCCACTATTCGAAGAACTCCCTCTACACGACGCTCCGGGGATTGACATGCCTGTTCCGGACGTTCGGGCTGACCGTCGCGGATCGTCAGGAGCTCCCCCGGAGGCCGGAGCGACTCCCGCGGTACCTTTCGGAGGAGGAGACCCACCGTCTCTTCCAGGCCGCCGCGTCCTCTCCGCGGGACAACGCGGTCGTTCATGTGCTGGCCTACTGCGGGCTCCGGGTCGGCGAGCTATGCCATCTCCAGCTCGAGGACATCGAGCTGGAACGGAACATCCTGCACGTCCGATCGGGGAAGGGAGACAAGGACCGCGAGGTCGTGATGGACGACCGCGCTCGGGCCGCCCTCGATCGGTATCTCGCGGAACGCGCGACCACCGGAGGCGAAGGCACCCGCTTGTTCCCCGTCGGTCCGGTCACGGTGGAGCGGATCGTCCGGGAGCGCGCGAAGAAGGCGGAGATCCCCCGGCGCGTCACCCCGCACATGCTCCGCCACACCCTCGCGACGACGTTGCTCGCCCGTGGGTGCGATATCCGGTTCATCCAGAAGTTGCTGGGGCACGCCTCGGTGGCGACGACCCAGATCTACACCCACGTGGACACGCAGTCGCTGCGCGACGCGTACGAGCGGGCCAAGCCGCAGTATTAACCTCCCGCCGGATGCGACCGCCCCGTGTCCCGCGAGCGGTGCGCTGTCCTGATCCTCGGGGCCGGCATCGCCGGCTGCGCGCTCGCCTACCATCTCGCGCGGCGGCACGTCGGCCCTATCGTGACGTACGACCCCCACACACCGGCCGCCGGCGCGACCGGGCGGGCCGGCGGCGTGATCACCGAACAGCTCTGGAACGCGTGGGACGTCGAGGTGACACGGGAGGCCCACGCGGAGTACCGGACGCTGGCGCAGCGCCACCGGCCCGAAGCGTACTCCCAGAACGGATTCGTGCGGTGGACGAAGGATCCGGTGGCGGAGACGGTGCTCCGGGAGGCGGCGGAGCGTCTGCGGTCGTGGAAGGTCGGGGTCGAGGTCGTCGGTCCTTCCGAGCTCGCGCGATGGATGCCGTGGGGCCGTTTCGACGACGTACGCGCGGCGATCTACAGCCCCCACGATGCGGTCGTCACGGCGAGCGCGATCGTCGAGATGTACGTCGAGGAGGCTCGACGGTCGGGGGTCGAATTCCGGCTCGGGACGCCCGGAGCGATCGTCCGTCTCCCGGAGGGCCGGATCGGCGTCGAACTCGGGGACGAGACCGTGCAGGCGGAGACGACCGTCGTCGCGGCCGGTGCGTGGTCGAAACGCCTCTGCGCCGACCTCGGTCATCCGCTCCCCCTCGTACCGTACCGTACGCAGGCTGCGACGCTCCGGCCTCCCCAGGCTCCTCCCGACGTCTTCCCGACCGGCCACGACGTCGACACCGACGTCTATGCTCGACCCGAAGGCCCCGGGCGCATCCTCGCCGGGGACGGGACCGAATTGATCGAGGCGGACCCCGATCGGTTCGTCACGAGCGGGGACGACCGGTTCCGCACGCATCTCGCGGAGGCGTTCCTCGACCGCTTTCCCGGCTGGGCCGACTCCGAGATGATCGCGGCGTGGGCGGGGGTCTGCGCCTCCACGCCGGATCGACGTCCCCTCGTGGGCGCCGTCCCCGGCGCGTCGCACCTGTATGCGATCACCGGGTTCAACGGATTCGGGGTGATGCGAGCCGGCGGCGACGCGGTGTGAGACGCAGATCTGTTCGCCGTCGGGACAGGTTCCGTGGACGTGCAAGATCTGATCGTGGTCCGCCCCGACCGGTTCGCGTCGCCCTATCCCGCCTTCGCTCCCCGGCCGGGATTCACGCTGGAGGGGGGGGATGCGCCTCGCTTCTGACGCGCTCGCGATCGGCCGCGCGGGCATTCGTTCGGTCGATCCCGGAGTCGCCGTCCGGTCGCTCCTCCGCCGTCGAGGTCGCGCGGTGGAGGTGGGAGATCACGTGCTGCCCATCGGCCCCGGCGGGATGATCCACCTCGTCGCGATCGGCAAGGCGGCCGGCCGGATGGCGGACGCCGCCCGCGCGGCCGTCGGGCGCCCGGTCCGAGGGATCGCCGTCACCTCGGCGGGAAGCCCCGCTCCTCGCGGGGGCCTCCCGGTCCTGGTCGGTGGGCATCCGGTGCCGGATGCGCGGAGCCACCGGGCCGGGCGCGCGCTCCTGCAGTACGTGCACTCGGTGGACCCGCACGACGTCGTGATCTTCCTGATCTCGGGAGGCGGTTCGGCGCTCGCCGAGGTTCCCGCGGACGGGTTGACCGTCGGGGACGTCGCCGCGACGACGCGCGCGCTGCTCGGCAGCGGCGCTCCGATCGGTCCGATGAACGTCGTGCGCCGCCACATCTCCCAGCTCAAGGGAGGCCGGTTGGGGGCTGCGCTGGGGGGCGTACCGTACGCGACCGTCGCCCTCAGCGATGTCGTTGGGGATCCCCCGCACGACATC